>NZ_JAQMTY010000273.1 GCF_028330765.1 Spirulina subsalsa CS-330
CCGCTGGGCTAGCGGGGATAGTCTGTGGAGCGAACGTAAGACCATAAACTCCTTGCGGGTGGAGGCTGTTGCTATGAAGCAGAAACCTAAGATGTGAATCTTAGGAATCACTGTGGCTTTAGCCCGGTGAGGATGTCAACCCTGTTCCTAGCATCCCACATCCCACCCCGCCGCGCCGCGAAAACGCCCTCAAAATCTCCAATCACGTTCATCAGCCTCGTTAATCCCAGCCCCGCTTGCTGCACAGGGTTGCCGTCCGAATCTCTACCGCAGGAGTGAGCCAGAGGCTCACACTCCCATGGATAGAATTTTCTGTAGCTTCTAGCTCGCTGCGGCCCTAACGAAGGGGATCAAATATTCACACTCCCATGGCTGGAATCTTCTGTCGTGCGAGCTTCTAGCTCGCTGCGGCCCTAGGGTCTCCATCGCATCAACGTAGCCCCACCGTGCTACCCTAGTAAAGTTGTCAAAAATCGCACATCTGAGATTTCGGGTGTTTCGCCCTAGTGGTGAAATGCAAGCTCAGATGGAGGATAAACCCGAAACAGGAGTACAAAAAAACATGGCAGTCGTATCACTCGCGAGTCTCTTAGAGTCTGGCGTACATTTTGGGCATCAAACCCGCCGCTGGAACCCCAAAATGGACCCCTATATCTACACCGCCCGCAACGGGGTTCACATCATTGACTTGGTGCAAACGGCGCAACTCATGGGCGAAGCCTATGAATATATGCGCACCGCCGCCGAGAAAGGCAAAAAAGTCCTCTTTGTCGGCACCAAACGCCAAGCCGCTGGCATCATTGCCCAAGAATCCGCCCGCTGTGGTGCTTACTTCATTAACCAACGGTGGTTAGGGGGTATGCTCACCAACTGGGAAACGATCCGCACCCGGATCGATCGCCTCAAAGAACTCGAACATCTCGAAGAAAGCGGCAACCTCGACAAACGCCCGAAAAAAGAAGCCTCTGTGCTGCGGCGCGAGTTGATGAAGCTGCAAAAATACCTCGGCGGCATTAAAAATATGCGTCGTCCGCCTGACATTGTCGTCATCGTCGATCAGCGCCGTGAATACAATGCCATCCTCGAATGTCAAAAACTGAATATTCCCATCGTCTCGATGCTGGACACCAACTGCGATCCGGACTTGGTGGATATTCCGGTTCCGGCCAATGATGACGCGATCCGCTCGATCAAATTGATTGTTGGTCGTTTAGCGGATGCCATCTATGAAGGCCGCCACGGTCAACTGGATGTTGATGATGAGTACGAAGAGTTTGACGACGAACTCGCCGAGGGTGAGTTTGACGACGAGGAAAGCGAGACCTTTGAGGCGAGTGGCGAAGAGGCGATCGCAGTGACCACCGAACCCGCCGCCAGCAGCGACAGCGAAGAGTAACAGCAACTCTTCCCTTGTGTTCGCACCAACGCAATGGGGGATGCCTTGGCTCTTGGGTGATGCACGATGCACGGTTAATGACGGTGACAGGTGCTCCGATGAGGGCTGAGGCCATCCCTGACCCCACTGCCAATCCAGCCGTAGGGTGATAAAGCGTTGAACTAGGATGACCTTGATTCGGATCGGAATCGAGGCAAGAGCATCGGAAACGCTCCTTGGGCCTGTTTCGACAGGGCGGGAGTGGATGTCACAATAGTGAATGCATTCAGCAGGATATCCTTACCCTAAAAAACGTCATGGCAAAGAAAAACAAATCAGACAAGAAAGCTCCAAAAGCAGCAGCACCGGAAGCAAAAGCAGAACCCAAAGCAGCAGCACCCGCAGCAGCACCGGAACCCAAAGCAGCAGAACCCAAAGCAGCAGAACCCAAAGCAGAACCCAAAGCCGGAACAATATCGGCGGCGCTCGTGAAAGAACTCCGGGACAGAACCGGCGCGGGGATGATGGATTGTAAAAAAGCCCTCAAAGAATCCGGGGGCGATATGGAAAAAGCCAATGAATGGCTGCGGCAGAAAGGGATTGCCTCGGCGGAGAAAAAAGCGGGCCGCGTCGCAGCCGAAGGATTGGTGGGCAGCTATATCCATACGGGGGGCCGTGTGGGTGTGCTTGTGGAAGTGAATTGTGAGACGGACTTTGTGGCCCGCCGCGATGAGTTTCAAGAACTTGTCCGCAACGTGGCGATGCAGGTGGCGGCTTGCCCAAATGTGGAATATGTCAGGGTTGATGATATTCCGACACAGTTTGTCGAAAAAGAGAAGGCGATCGAAATGGGTCGTGATGATCTTGGCAATAAGCCCGACAATATTAAGGAAAAAATCATTGAAGGACGCATTTCTAAGCGTCTGAAGGAAGTTTCCTTGTTGGATCAACCCTATGTGAAGGATCAAGGCATCACTGTGGATGAAATGGTGAAGCAGGTCAGTGGTCAGATTGGTGAAAAAATTGAGATCCGCCGCTTTAGCCGTTTTGTCTTGGGTGAAGGGATTGAGAAGCAGGAGACTGATTTTGCGGCGGAAGTGGCTGCCCAAACGGGACAAGCGTAAGGATTCGTCAGGATTCACCGCTGGATTTTGATGGGATGACAGTTAGGTTATGGGTTGTTGTGACTCATAACCTAATTGTTGATCGGTAGTGAAGTATGGGAGTGTTTTCATGAGTAAATCCCTCCAGAAAATTGAACGGGAGCTTGAGGCGATCGCAACTCAGTTTGCGGAGTTTGAAGGGCGATTTCGGGAGCAATATGGTCAATATTTGGTGAGTTTGGGCGCGTCTATTCAGCGTCAACTGATTTTAGTCACCTATCAGATTTGTACGAGCACTTATCCAACGGAGTTTTTGGCGTTGTCTGTGGGCGATCGCGAACGACTCCAACAGGCGATTCAAGCCCTAGGCCGGGAGGCTGCGACTCAGTTACCGGGCTTACTCGATCGCCCCTTGCGCTCCCCTCAACCCTCGTCCCCCTCCGGCGGCCCTATTTTTAATAAGTTGCCCATCAGCCCCGAACAACTCCAACTGCTCAAAGAAAAGTTACTGGAGCAGCGGGAGCAGTTTGCACAAAGGGCGAATGATGAGGACGGGGACACGTCGATTGAGTTTATTACGATCGAGGCGGATTTGGATCTGTTGGCGGCGGATGACGACGAGGACGAGGACGATGATGATGATGATGATGAGGCCGTAGATGGGGAGGATGAAACGACGGAGGAGGAGACCGATGCGGGGCTTCCCCCCACTAATCCGGTGGAGTTTGCCCAGTGGCTGAAGCAGTTGGATGGCGCGATCGCTACTCACCTGAAAACCCTTTCGACCAAAGCCAATCGCCTCCTCCAAGGGCAAGGGATTATGTCTCACAAATTGCCCCCGAAGGTGATTGAAGCAGCGATGCAGTCCGAGGAAGGGAGTGTGGGTCAAATGCCCAACTTGCTGAATGTGTTGGTGGAAACGGAACAGGGTAAAGGCGATCGCGCCGCTGGGATGGTGCAGGTGACGGCGGTGCGGCTGCGGTTGGCAGAAATTGAATTTGCAGAACCTCAGGTGGCGGCCTATCAGAGTAAGTTGCGGGAGTTGCGGGCCCAGGCCCATCGTCTGGCCAAGCAATACCACACCCTGAAGCGAGAAGAATCTGTCGCCACGGCTGAGGCGGCCTGGCGAGCCAGTTGGTATGAGCCATCTTAGGGTCGCCACGATCCGATCGCGGGTCTGGGGGTGCGATCGCACAGATACAGACAGCAACGGCAAAAGTTCAATATCATATCAAAATGATCTCTGTCGTCGTTCTTGCTGTGCTGAGTGTCCCCTCCATCCCGCCCCATTGATCTGACCTGTGATTATCCCTGTCCCTGTCGGCGAGGCCGGTTGCAGCGCATTACGCTCACCGATGCCTTTGGGTGCGATCGCTGTCAACACCTCTTTGAAGTGACCGAGCAAGGGATGTATCTTGAGCAGATTGTCACCACCCGCCCCCAGCGACCCCGTTGGCGTTGGACGGGCAAAACCTGGAAGTCAGTGCCCCGCCGCGATCCTCTGCATAAATTCACCACATTAGAGTTATTTGGTCTATTGTTAGGGACGATTGTTTGTGTTTTGATCCTGAATCAAGCGATCGCAAACAACCTTGTTTATGGTCTGTGCCTCTTAATTCTCTTAATCGTCATACCTGGGTTGATGTTCTGGTTATCCTACCGCCAATAATATAGACAATGTCTTCTAAACTTCCCCTCGCCACCGCCATTGCCCAACGGGTTGATGAGGCCTCCCTCCAGTTAGCTGTTAAGACAGGGCTAGAGCGTAGTCGTGGGATTCAAGCCATGGCCGAGGGCCTAGACGCAGCCCAGGCAGAAATTTTAGAAGCGAACACCTTAGACCTGGAAATTAGCCGCGAAATGGCGGTGTCTGACGTGTTGCAAGACTGGCTCAAACTCACCCCAGAACGGCTGCAACAAGCGATCCAACTGCTCTATCGACTGGGGGAAAGTGCTGATCCGCTGCTGCGGGTGATGGGCGCACCCTATCCGATCGCCTCATCACAAACCTATTGCCAACTGGTTCCCCTTGGGGTGATTACGCTGGTGTATGAAGCCTTTCCGGAATTGGCGGCGATCGCGGCGGGGCTGTGTCTGCGCACGGGAAATGCGTTGATTTTGCGGGGAACGAGCGAGGCGAGCCATACCAACGCCGTGATTGCCCAGGTGTTACAGCGGGCGATCGCCACGGCCCAACTGCCCCCCGGCACGATTGAATGGATTTCGAGCGAAGAAGGCATTTCCATGGCAGAGTTGATCACCCAAGATCCCTATGTCAACTTAATTATTCCCTACGGTCGTGCTAGTTTTGTCCAACACATTAGCCAACATTCCACCGTCCCCGTCCTCCGCACCGCGATGGGCAATTGTTACCTGTATTGCTCGCCATCCGGGGATTTAGACCTGGCGCGATCGATGATTCTCGATAGCCATGCCAGCGAACCCGATCCGGTAAATGCGATCGAAAAAGTGCTCCTCAATCAATCGCAATCACGCTCCTCTTTAATGCGGTTTTTTGTCACTCTCCAAGAGCAAGGATTTAGCCTACGGGCAGAGCCGGAACTCGTTGAGCAGTTTTCTGAGTTATTAACACCCATGCAGCCCCAAGAGTGGAAACTAGCCTATTTGAAAAAAATCATCAGTTTTAAGCTCGTGGAGGATCTAGATGCGGCGATCGCTTGGATGAACCAACACAGCAGCAACCACGCCGATTGTCTCGTCACGGAATCCTACACCGAAAGTCGCCATTTTGCCCAAAACGTCAATAGTGCTCTGGTGTATATCAACGCATCGCCGCGCTTTTCCCGCAACCCGAAACAGA
This sequence comes from Spirulina subsalsa CS-330, assembly GCF_028330765.1. GTDB lineage: Bacteria > Cyanobacteriota > Cyanobacteriia > Cyanobacteriales > Spirulinaceae > Spirulina > Spirulina subsalsa_A. The sequence goes on from NZ_JAQMTY010000273.1 coordinate 5,300, forward strand.
GCGATTCGATTTTTCTGGGCATTTCCAACCAAAAAGGCCGACGACGGGGCCTGATTGGGGTTGAAAGTTTGATGACCCTTAAGCAAGTTGTCCAAGGCCGCGGAGAGCTTTAGGTGGAACAGACTCAATCCTTAGCCCCGGATCACGCCCGTACCGTGATTGATGAGACGATCCAAATGCTCCGCGATCGCGCCCACCTCGATGTGCAATCCCGCTGGCTCTGGCACGATGTTGATGTTGCCACAGTGCCCTCGTCCTTCAACCCAGCCACCTGGAACCCCGCTGCCCTCAATGCCAAGGGCTATATTGTCTGGGAAAAAGGGCGACGAGTGCGCTGGCTGTGGCAATCTTTCACGATTCCTGAAACCCTGACGGGCTACCCCGTCGCTGGGATGGCGCTGCGGCTCTGTTTGACCTGGTGGGCTGAGGATGCGCAAATTTTCTGTAATGGCGAACCGGTACAGGCGGGGGACTTGTTCGACTCCTCGGCGCGGGTGTTGCTCACGGCAGACGCTCAACCGGGAGAGGCGATCGCCGTCGCGATCCGTCTCGTTAGCCCCAACCATGACATCGGTGCGTTGATGCGATCGCACCTCCGCTACGAAGCCCCCCACCTCAGCCCCGATCACCCCCATCTCGCCCAAGCCCTCGATCCCGGCTTCGTCGCCGATGAACTCGCCGTCCTCAGCCACTACCTCCGCAGCTTCGATCCGGAGCAATTACCCCACCTCGAACAGGCCTTAACCCCAATCCAATGGCCCCAAGATCCTAATCCGGCGCAATGGCACGCGCAACTTCAGCACCTCCACCAGGCCCTGATTCCCTTCGCCGCCGACCTCAAAACCCGCACCTTCCACATCCTCGGCCATGCTCACCTGGATATGGCGTGGCTCTGGGAATTGGCAGAAACCTACGATGTGGCCGAGCGCACCTTTCAATCCGTCCTCAACCTCCAACAGGATTTCCCAGAACTCACCTTTTGCCACACCAGCCCCGCCCTCTACCAGTGGATGGAAACCCACCGGCCGCAACTATTCGCCGCGATTCAGGTAGCCGTCAAGGCGGGAGGATGGGAACCCGTGGGAGGGATGTGGATTGAGCCGGATGTGTTGTTACCCAGTGGCGAAAGTATTGCCCGGCAACTGCTCTACGGCCAACGCTACACCGCTGCCAAGTTCGGCAAAATTACCCCTGTCGCGTGGTTAACCGATAGTTTCGGCTTCTGTTGGCAACTGCCGCAACTCCTCAAGCAAGGCGGCATTGACTATTTTGTCACCCAAAAACTGCACTGGAACGATCGCACCAAATTTCCCCATGGGTTTTTCTGGTGGGAAGCACCGGACGGGACGCGCCTCCTGACCTTGATGTCACCGCCGAATGTGACGGGGGTGATGGATACCGACCCGATCACAATGACCAATTACAGCGTGCAATGGGAGCAACAAACGGGATTGCGGGATGTGTTTTGGTTGCCAGGAGTGGGGGATCATGGCGGTGGGCCGAGTCGGGATATGTTGACGGTGAGCCGTCGCTGGCAACAGTCCCCCTGTTTTCCCAACGTGACATTTACAACGGCGGCGCAATATTTAGGGCAACTATCGCAACAAGAGGCGTTACCGGTGTGGGCGGATGAACTGTATTTAGAACTGCATCGCGGTTGCTATACGGTACATGCGGATCAGAAGTGGTTTAATCGGCGCTGTGAGGCGGCACTGTTTGAGGCGGAATTGTGGAGCGCGATCGCCTCTCGTCTCGATTCCTTTACCTACCCCCACGCCGACCTAGAGCAAGGGTGGAAGCAGGTCTTATTCAATCAATTTCACGATATCTTACCCGGAACCTCGATCCGTCCCGTGTTTGAACAGGCGAATCCCCAGTGGGAAGCGGCCTTGGCCACAGCCCAAGGGATTCAGCAACAGGCCCTAGCCGCGATCGCTTCTCACATCCCTCTCCCCCCCTGCCCCATTGCCAACGCCCAACCGCTGCTCATTTTTAACCCCCTCAACTGGCAACGGGACGCGGTGATTGAACTGCCGAGGGTGGGGCAACTTTATGACGCAACGGGGCAAATATTACCCACTCAGGTCAGCGCGGCAGGGGGCGCGATCGCGTTGATTCCGGCGCTGCCCTCCGTCGGCTATACCCTCGTTTGGCTCGGCTCAGACCCCTTGCCTCCCAACGCGCCCTGCCCAGCAGAACCCCGGCTAGAAAACGAACACCTAGCCGTGATCATCGATCCGCACACCGGCAACATTCAGCAACTTTGGGACAAACAAGCCCAGCGCGAAGTCTTGCGCGGGCCCGGCAATCTCCTCCAAACCTTCCAAGATCAGGGGCAATATTGGGATGCGTGGAACATCGACCCCGCCTATGAGCAACATCCCTTGCCAGGGCCGCAACTAGAGCGATGGGAGTGGTTAGAATGGGGCGAAGTGCGATCGCGCCTCCGGGTCACGTTCCGCTTCAACGAATCCACGATCACCCAGGACTACATCCTCAACTCCCACAGTCCCCGCCTCGATATCCGCAGCCGGGTAGATTGGCGCGAAACTCACGTTCTCCTTAAAACCGCCTTTCCCCTCACCCTCATCGCCGATACCGTCGAAACGGAAATGCCCTGCGGCACGATCTCCCGTCCCACCCGACCCCAAACCCCCGCCGAACAAGCTAAATGGGAAATTCCCGCCCTGCGGTGGGCGGACTTGAGTGATGGCAGCTATGGGGTGGCGGTGTTGAATGATTGTAAGTATGGCTATGATGTGAAGCCGGATCAATTGCGCTTAAGTCTGTTGCGGAGTCCGGTCTGGCCCGATCCGGATTGCGATCGCCACCTTCACCACTTCACCTACAGCCTCTATCCCCACAGCGGCAACTGGCGCACCGCCCGCACCGTCCACCACGGCTACGAACTCAACCAGCCCCCCGCTGTCATCCCCCATCCGGGCCTGTCCGGGGGTTCCCTGCCAGCCCAGGGCAGTTTCCTCACCCTGTCCGACGATAACCTTGTGTTGATGGCGGTGAAACAAAGCGAAGACGAGCCGCATCGCTATCTGGTGCGCCTCTATGAAGCGGCGGGCCAAGCGGCGGCGTTTGCGCCCCAGGGGTTACTGTCTTGGCCCGTGGGCGATCGCGTCAATCTCTTAGAACAACCCCAAGCCAACCCAGACCCCACCCTCACCCCCTGGCAAATTGCCAGTTTTCAGATCGAGCCGGATGAGATCGCTGATGTGCCGCGATCGCCCACGTAAAAAAGGGATTGAAAACGGCTCAACCCCTAGAATCTGGTCAATTTCGAGACGGATTAATCTTCGTGGTCTTCAAAGGGATCATTCAGTTCGGCCGAGGGCGAGCCAAAGGAAATATAGATTGAATAGGCGGTTGCGGCGATGACAAGCGCACCGATGCCAACAATAAAAACTGTTTCAGATTCCATCGTTAAAGATTAAAATTATGATACCGATAGCTCTATAATACTACGAGTGATTGGATTCCAGGTTCTGTCCTTCGTGGGCAGGCTGTGATCATCTGCCTTTGCAGTCATGGCATCAACGGTAGACACCGGCTAGACGAGTCGCGTTTAATGTGCGATCGCTGCCCAACGTCCGCCCCGTTCCGCTGTTCTCAGTAACAGCGAAGATGCCCCACAACCCTTAATAAACGCTCACTTGAGATTCATCTATGTCACAACGCACATGGTTGGGCGACCGGCTTAAGCCCCTCAATTCCGAATATGGTAAAGTGTCTCCTGGTTGGGGAACAACTCCGGTTATGGGAGTCTTCATGGTTCTCTTTCTGGTCTTTTTGCTGATTATTCTGCAAATTTACAACGCAGACTTGTTACTGAACGGGTTTGATGTTGATTGGACGAACCTCACGGACTAGTTCAATTCAGGTTATTCAATGGCTTGGTCTTGGCTTTTGTTCACCCTCCCGGTTTATCCGGGTTTTTTTGTTTGTACAGTTCACTCCTAGGCTATGAATATTTTTGGAATTGGCTTGCCGGAAATGGCGCTCATTTTTGTGGTTGCACTCTTGATTTTTGGGCCGAAGAAACTCCCAGAGATTGGCCGAAGCTTGGGAAAAACAATCCGGAGCTTCCAAGATGCCACCAATGAGTTTCAGAATGAATTTAAGCGGGAAGCCGAAAAGATCGAAGAGTCGGTCAAAATGAACGCTCAACTTGAATCGAAAACATCCGCCAGCGCGACCCCGGTTGAAACCAGCGACGAGGAGAGGGAAACGGTTCACGCGGAGGAACCCTCAACCCAGGAAACCGAGGCAAACCCTTCGTCTTCCTAGTGCAGCGTTATTGAACAGCTAGGGAGCGAGACGCTCCCACTCCAGTCATGTCTAAGGGTTTAAGGAGTGCGGGCATCTTGCCCGCTGCTAGTTATACCCATCTTGCCCGCCAGTAGTATCACGACACAGGTTGATCGGTGGGTTACGGCGGATTGCTGACTTGAAGTAATAGCGAGAGTTTAAGCCGCCTAACCCACCCTACGGTTAAGCATTATTTTAGCTGTGTCGTGGCAGTAGGGGGGATTTTTGGGGGGCGACCATTATGGGACAGCCCAGAGGCGAATGTGCTGATCCCCGTGACAACTGAGGAGGGCGTGACCTTGGGCGGCGAAAATGAGTTGGGTGATGGGGCTGTCTTGGGTGTGGAGGGTGTGGAGGCAGTCGCCTTGATAGATGTCCCAAAAGCGAATCGTGCCGGTACGATCGCTACTCGCCAAGATCCGCCCTGAGGGTGAAAAGACCAGTTGATCCGCCCGGCCAATACTGAGCGATCGCAACCGTCCCAGCGGGGCGTTTTGCCGCAGATTCCAGAGGGTGATTTCGTTGGCCCAGTGGGCAGTGGCTAGGATGTGGCGGTCGGGGCTGAGGGCGAGGGTGGTGGCATGGCAGGGAAGAACGGCGGGACGGCGGCGGTGCTGGGGATACCAGAGTTGGACGGTATGGTTGCGGTGGCTGCTGACAATCAGGCGGGCATCGCTGCTGACGGTGAGGGCGATCGCCCCCTGACGGCGGGAGCTTGGCCCCTGTGGGTTGGTGGTCTGCTGGACAGTGCCGCTGCGGAGATCCCAACGCTGTAATTGCCCCGTCACCGTCCCCGTCACCAGATAGGGCGCAGCCGGGGCGAGGGCCAGACACCGGATGCGATGATGGTGGTGGGAATAGAGTTGTTGGGTGAGTTCGCCCCCTTGCCACACTTCTAAGCGGTTGTGCTCGCCATCAATCAGACGCACCAAGAGTTGACCCTGATTCCCCAATGCGTAGCGTTCCGGATGGTGATCGAGGCGGGGAATTTTGAGCAAAATCCGTCGGGTGGCTAATTCCTGGACAATGACATGGTGGCCGCGTTGATAGGCGATCGCTTGCCCGGTCGGACTCAAACTCGGCGCAGCCCCGACGGGAATTCGACAGAGACAATCAAATAAGGCGTAGGGCAAAAACGTCCCTAGGAGCCGTTGAATCTTAGGATTGGGCTGATCGCGCAGGAGTCGATAGGCCGTGCGTTGCACCACAGAAGACTCGTCCAATAACGCCCGAATCACCAACGCGACCCCCGGATCTTGGGGGGTGAGGGGGCGATCGCCGCCGTAGTACATCGCGGCGGTGACGGCTTGGCGGCGCTGGTGCGGGTCGGGGTCATGGAGGCGATGTTCTAGGGCCGGAATTCCCCCCAAGACCAAACCGTGATCGGGGGCGGCGATCGTCTGACCCAGCACCGCATCAGTCGGTTGGGGAACAGCGATCGCCCCCTGTTCCGCGATCAACGGCTGCCCTTGATTCTGTTGCCTAAATGCCACTCCTTACCCTCGCTGCAATGAACTGCGAATGAACTGCGATCGCGCTCCTCAACCCCTTTTGTACTCCCCGCAACTCAATCCAACACCTCAAGCACCCCCTTCGGATTCAGCTTGTCCTTAAACCACACCACCCGCGCCGGAACCGTCGCCGGATCAACCCCCGCCTTCCCCAAATTCAGCCGCTCCGAAATCGCCAAAATCAAATTATCCACACCCGACTGCCGCACCTGACTAAACTTTTTGCGTAAATACTCCGGTCGCCAATACCCCACAATCTCCAAAATATAATCCCGCCCATCCGGATGCACGAGCCGAAAATCCGGAATCATCACACTCCCCGGAATCGGAATTAAATTCACCTCCCGCTCCAATTGCCAGTCTGTTTTCGTCTTTTGCCACCGCTTCACAAAGGATTCTTCCAGCAAACTATCGTAGGGCTTGCCCGGTGCATAATGGGTGACTAAATCGCAGCGATCATCGAGGGTGAATCGACCCGTTTTAATGGTTTTTGTATAACTATCTTTATGGTGGAGGGTGGCGCTGAGACTCCACTTTTTGACATGGAGTAATGCGGGCAACATTTTCGCAAAGGCTAACCCGTAGCGCGTACTGGTTTTAAATAAGCTCGTCGGCCCATCTAAACTAATCGTAAACCCATGATCCACATCGCCTTCAATGTAGGTCATTAATTGAAAGAGTTTGAGATAGCGAAAGAGTAATTTATATTCCCCCGGTACATTGCGATGGGCGTTAATAATCACCTCACTGACTTTATAAAAAATCCCCTGCACTTGTGAGAGATTGTAACGATGGATCAGAGCTTCGGGAGTGGGGGGATCAAAGCTGGTGAGAATGCGATTTTCGGGTAAATCGGCATAGAGGCCGTGGTCGAGATCGAGGGGAGTGACGGGGTGCTTGAGTTCTTGGCTGAGGTGGTGGGCGAGGGTTTCGAGGGTTTGGGTGCGTTGGTTGGGTAAGGGGGGCTGGGCGGCGGCGAGGGTAAAGGTGCGATCGCGCAATGCCTGCGGCTCCAACGGACTAACAATCTCAAACGTACTAAAACTATTGCGTAAAATATGGGCAAACCCCCGCCGGACTCGATAATCCGTACTCTCTCCTTCTAACTCTTGTAATTCTGCATCGAGTTCCCCTTGGGTTTTGCCCACGCAACATTCAAAGCATTCCAGTTGTTCTGTGGCTAGATCAAGAATCGCCGCACTTAACGGCAAGCGTTTCGGAATCACCGTTTCCCCATTAGATCGATAACTGAGTAAATCACTCGGTAGCATGACAGTTAATCCCCCAGAACAGATGCGATCGCTCACCCCCATCGGGTCAGCAAAAATTAATCTTAGATCGTGATCCCCCAGTTGTCAGACCCCGACCGATCACGCTCAAGACCCAACACCCATGCAATCCCGCCCCATGACCCAAGCCTCAACATTTCTCCTCTTTGCCCAACATGGCTGGGCCGATACTCACCACGCCATCCAAGGCCTCGCCCAATCCCTCGCCCCCCACGCCACGATCATCGCGCCCGACCTCGGCTGGTGGAAAACCTGGTGGCGGATTGACCCCTTAATCGCCACCGTCGAACAAGTCGCGCTCCAAACCCTACGCACCCACCCCGATCACCCGTGGCGGATTGTGGGGCATTCCATGGGGGGCTTGATTTGGTTGGAACTGCTTCAGCGTCATCCGGATTGGTGGAGTCGGGTGGAGGCGTTGGTGTTGGTGGCTTCGCCGGTGGGGGGGGCGGATTTGGGGCGGATAGTCGATCCTTTCGGGTGGGGGCTTGGGATTGCGGCGGATTTGGGGGCAAATCGTCGCGCGATCGCCGCCCAAATTGCGGCCCAGATTCCCACCTTGAGCATCGCGGGGGATGTGGATGGGGGCAGCGATCGCACGGTGTTGGTGCAATCAACCCAATTCGACCACGCGACGCAGCGGACGTTACCCCACGCCCACGCCGCCCTAAAAAATCACCCGGACTTAATCCCGCTCATTCACCAATTTTGGGCGCACCCAACGATCGCCCCCCTGCCTCCACCCAGCGACCACCACAGCGCGATCGCCCACCTGCGCACCGTCCCCGGCATCACCGACGCTCACCCCCGCGATGCCACCCGCGCCCCAATCCAGCACCGATTCCCCAACGGCTCCACCCTGCGACTCTGGAAAAATCCCTTCGGGGTGCTCCATGTCTTTGTGCTGGATGGGGACGGAATTTGTCAATATGGCGGATTTGTGGGAAGGCGCGATCGCGCTGCCTTGATGGCGGCGGTGGATCACCTCACAACTACTCGTTAACGGGGTACATCTCAATTGTGCCGGCAACAAAGCGATCGCCCGGCTGGAGAAAGAGATTTAGGGTGAGGGTGAAATAACTAAAACTGATAGTCAAATCGTTCTAAATCTGCTTGATAAATTTTGCCAATGATCGCCTTTGTGCGTGCAGAATAATAACTGCGATAATCCTGATTTGCCCCAGCCTTGCGTAAGTGCGGCACAGCGATCGGCTCAATCTGGAGGGCATTGGTGATCTGCTGAATATCCTCGGTGAGGGTTTCAACGCGCCCAAGATAATCCATCTCTTCGAGTCGATATTTGGGGTTATGAAACGAACTACAGTGATGAATGGCATTCCCAATGGTGTGAATAAACTGCTCCATAGGAATGTCTTCTGTCACGGTATGGTGATGCACATCAGACCATTGTAAAAACTCCACAAAATCATCAAAAGTAGGAAAGAGTGATTTCCAAATTTCAGTTTTAATAAACATGCGATAGGCTGACACAATCCGAGCGTAGGGATTCCGAACGAATGTGAATTTATAGGCCTGCTGTTGAATATCCTGGGGGATAGCCTCCCATCCCGTGCGGGCCGGAAAGTTGCCTGGCCGAGCCGCACAGGAAATCACTTCGGGAATGGTTTCAAAGATATGAATGAGAGATGTTCCCGCACATTTATGAATATGCATAAAAATCCCTCGAATACGGGATCGATTTTGAGCAATCACTTCACTGCCAAGGGGAGGTAATTCTGGCTCTGGTGAGAATGATTTGACGACGGCGCTGAGATTCCGAGAGAGGAGAGGGGGGGTAATCTCTTTGAGGATGGCTTTATAGTGCTGGAGTGACATGATGAATAATAGATCTCGTGTTCAATGCTAGATACAGAATTAAGCCGTTAATCGGAGCTGGGTCAGGAACGTGGACTTCCTTGCCCGAAAACATTTACGCATTTTAACGTAAATGCTTTGTGATATTTCTGACCGCCACCACTGAGCACAGGGAGGTAGTGGGTCTCCTTCTCAGGGCAGCGAGTGATCAGGGCAGCGAGCTAGAAGCTCGCACTACAGAGAATTACCACAATGGTAGTGTGAGCCTCTGGCTCACTCACGCCAAATGTCAGATTCATGCCAGATTAGCAATTTAGGTTATGTCTAGTAGCTGTTTTGAGTGCATCCCAGTTATGCAATCCCTCACCCAACCCTCTCCCTCAGGAGAGGGCTTTTGGCTCCTTTCTCCTGCGGGAGAAGGGCTGGGGATGAGGGTGCTCCCTGGCGAGCCATGGGAATCTGCAAAAGTGGGATGCAC
>NZ_JAQMTY010000274.1 GCF_028330765.1 Spirulina subsalsa CS-330
GCCTCGTCTGCGTTTGATCCCCCTAAATCCCCCTTAAAAAGGGGGACTTTTTTGCGTTCCCCCCTTTTTAAGGGGGGCTAGGGGGGATCGAGAGAAGGTGAACATCGTTAAGAGCAGTTTGTGTATAAGCAGTAGCCCCTTGGGAGAGGGGTTTGAGGTGAGGGGAATGAGTGAACACGCTGTAAAATACTCATTCTGTTTTTGAGAGTTTCGGCCCATGGCTACAGAAATTGAGCGCAAGTTTTTAGTCAGCACGGACGCATGGCGAGAAGGAGCCACAGGGCAACGGTATTGCCAGGGGTATATTTGTCGCGGCGATCGCACCGTCCGCGTCCGGATTGCCGGAGATCAGGCTTATCTCACCATCAAAGGCGGCTCAGTGGGGATCAGTCGTCTGGAATATGAATATCCGATTCCCCGCGCAGATGCCGAAGAACTACTCGCGCAACTGTGCGATCGCCCCTTGATCACCAAAATTCGCTACAAAATCCCCGACGCGGGCCTCATCTGGGAAGTGGATGAATTTCTCGGCGACAATCAAGGCTTAATTTTGGCGGAAGTCGAACTCGACACCCCAGAGCAAGCGATCGCCCTGCCGGCGTGGATTGGCCCAGAGGTATCAGAAGATCGACGCTATTACAACGCCTATTTGGTAGATCATCCCTATACCCAATGGGAGACGGATTCAACCAAAACCGGCGAAAACATGAGCAAATATCAACAATAGCTGCATTCCACCGGAATCAATGATGTAATGGCATCAGACTGACGCTTGAGTAAAAATATTGACTATGAAATCAATTCCGATTCACGACATCGCTCCATGGACGGCGATGCCGGCCCAAACGCCCATCGTCCTGCCCAACTGGGCGGATCAAATGTTTGCTGCCGTCGGAGAAAATATAGGAACATCTGTGCTGAACCTGGTGCGAGCGGTTCTGATTCTCCTCATTGGCTGGATCATCGCTGTTGCGTTGCGATCGCTGACCAAAAAACTCCTGGATAACACCCGAATTGATAACCAAATCGCGGCCTGGATTACCGGGCAAACCGACGGCGAAGGCCCCCCGATTGAAAAATGGGTCTCCGAAGCGGTTTACTGGATTGTGATTCTCTTTGCTGTTATTGCGGCCTTAGAAACGCTGGAATTGCAACAAGTGTCTCAACCGCTGCAATCCCTCCTCGAAGAAGTGACCCGCTTCTTACCTCAAGTGGGCGGCGCAGCAATTCTACTGTCAGCAGCCTGGATTTTGGCAACATTAGTCCGGTTGCTTGTGTTGCGAGCGTTGCGGACAGTGCAACTGGATGAGCGCCTTGGACAACAAACCGGCGCAGACAGTGAGTTTTCACTAGCAGAAACCATTGGCAATACGCTGTATTGGTTCATCTTCTTGCTCTTCTTGCCCTCGGTGCTCAGCACGTTGCAACTCGAAGGAACCCTCGTTCCGATCCAGGACATGCTGAATCAACTGCTGGCCATCTTGCCTAACGTATTTGCGGCGGTGTTGATTGCCTTTGTGGGCTGGTTGATTGCCCAAGTGGTGCGCCGTGTGGTGACGAATTTACTGGCCGCCACGGGAACCGATCGCCTCGGCAACAAGTTCGGCTTAGATGGTGACGAAGATTCGCGCAAATTGTCTTGGATTCTCGGCACGGTGGTGTATGTGTTGGTGCTCTTGCCGGTGACGATTTCGGCGTTGAATGCGTTGCAAATTAGTGCCATCTCTGAGCCTGCGATCGCCATGCTCGAAGACATCCTCGGCACATTGCCGCAAATCTTCACGGCGGCGGTGGTGTTGACCCTCGCCTATATTGGCGGCAGCTATATTTCTGAACTGGTCACCAGCTTGTTAACCGGCATGGGCTTTAACAACGTGATGGAATGGCTGGGGTTTGCCGCCACCTCTGCCCCTCCTGTCCAAGATGGAGCCGGAACCGAAGCCGAAGGGGTGAAAACACCCGTTCGCACGCCGTCGGAATTAATCGGCACGGTGGTCTTAATTGCGGTGATGTTGATCGCCACACTAACGGCGGTGGATATTCTCGCCATTGATGCCTTGACTGAGTTGGTGGGCGGTGTGATGTTAATTGCGGGCAAAGTGTTGGTGGGCGTTGTGGTCTTCGCCATTGGTTTGTATTTGTCCAACTTTGCCTTCACCTTGATTACCAGTTCCGGCGATCGCCAAGCGCGGATTGCGGGTCACGCAGCGCGGATTGCGATCATTATCTTTGTGTCGGCGATGGCGTTGCGGCAGATGGGGATTGCGCCGGATATTGTGAATTTGGCCTTTGGGTTGTTAGGGGGTGCGATCGCCGTGGCGGTTGCCCTCGCCTTCGGTCTCGGTGGCCGCGATATTGCCGCCGAACAAACCCGCAACTGGTTAGAAGATTTCAAACGTCATGACTAATCAATCATCCTGAATCACCATGAATGTGCAGTCCTCGCATTCCCTATAAAACCCCCCCGATCATGCGATCGGGGGGGTTTTAGCGTGAAATCCGCCGTAACCCACCGATTCCGATGTGCCGTGACTTAATTGCTGTAACTATTCAGCCAGGTTTGGGCAATGTTGCGCTCGCGCTCGATTTGACCCGGCAAACTTACCGGCAATTGTGCCCGTGCGGCGAGGGCTTGGTTGAAGAGATCTAAGGCCTCTTCGACCTGAGCCACATCACTAGGGGTGGGGTCTTGTTTGGCCACGCCCTGATTGACTTTGCCCAGTTCGTGGAGGATTTGGGCTTTGAGGTAAAGGAGTTCGGGGTTACCGGGGGTTGCGTTAAGGCTATTGTTGACATGATTGAGGGCTTGGCGGTAGGCGGTGCGGGCCTTGGTGGCATCTTCGGCTTTCCCGGCCTTGTAGCCAATGTCACGATAGGCGATCGCAATCCCCCGATCCACTAAATAACGCGGTCGAGCACTGGCCTCGAATTGCGCGATCGCATTTTCCGGGCTGGACATCGGCAAATTCACCGACAGCAGCAACTCAATATAGCCCTTGACCAAGTTCAACTCCGGATCATTCAAGTCCGCCTCGTCATCAATGCGTTCCGCTGCATTGATATAGCGAAAAACTTCCTGCACCGTCAACGCTGCCGAGACATAGTCCTTGTCGTTCTCCCAGGTATAGACCCCGTTGAGGAACGTCCCCGCTGCGAGGTAAAGATTGCCCCGAATTTGATCTTGGGGGGAGGCATTGGGGCGATCGAGAAGCGCTTGGGCCGCCGTCTTCGTTGCTTCGGCGTACTGTTGCATCGTTTCCAAATCACTATCCAAGTTATAGGCTAGCGAGGCACGAATCGCCGGAGCGAGGGGATCGCTCCCTTCCGTCCGCAAGGCCATTTGGATGTGGTGGAGGGCGGCGCGATAGTCTCCCTCGGCGAAAATTGCTTCAAACGCTGCTTCGGTATGATCGCCAATATTGCTAGGGTTGCGATCGCCCCGAAACGGATCACCCGCCCAAGCCGCCGTACTGCCTAAGCTCACCAGTAAAATTGAGGATGAAACTATTGCCAAACCACGTTGGCGTAAACGGTTCATGATCATCGGATTCCGTCCTAAATTGAATGAAGAAGTGTGGTGAAGTCAACAGCCCCTAGGGATCACAAAGCTGTTTGGGTTGGGTTCCCTGACGGTCGCCTGATCCGACAAGTTCCGAAAGTGATACCGTAGAACTGTGCCTTATCCTCGCCACCATGCTGCATTTGCGCGATTTGTCCTACCATCCCCCCGCTTCACCGAATCCGATTCTGCATCAGATTAATTTAGAACTGCCGCCCCAAAAATTAGGGCTGGTGGTGGGGCCGAGTGGGTCGGGAAAATCCACCTTGCTCGAAATTTTAGCCGGCCTGGCGGAACATACCAGCGGGGTGGTGCAATGGGGAACCCAAGTTCTTGATAGCTATGAATTGCAATATTTAGCGGGTCTAGTGTTCCAGTTTCCGGAGCGGCATTTTTGCGGCAACACCTTGTTTGAAGAGTTGCGCTTGGGTCATCCGGAGTTGATTAGTGAGCAGATTCACGCCGCCTTGCAGGAAGTGGGGCTAGACCATCTCTCCCTCAGCACCTCCCCCAACAACCTCAGCGGCGGGCAACAGCGGCGCTTGGCTTTGGCGGTGCAACTCATTCGCCAACCGAATATTTTGCTCTTGGATGAGCCGACGGCGGGGCTAGATTGGTCGATGCGGCAACAATTGGTGCGGTTGTTGCAGAAGTTAAAGGCCCATTGGACGCTGTTGGTGGTGACCCATGATGCGGGGGATATGGCGGCGATCGCAGACCACAGTTGGCACATTGCCCAGGGTCGCCTCGAACCGATTACCCTCGCGCCGGCGGCAGTGTAATGACGGACGATCGCAACGAGTTACCGGATCTCGCCTTTCACCATATCTCGGTTTTAAGTCGGGAGGTGCTCGCGGGGCTGAATGTGCGTCCTGGGGGGCATTATTTGGATGCGACGGTGGGCGGTGGGGGCCATAGTGGGCTGATTTTGGCGGCGGCGGCTGAGGTGCAATTGACGGCGATTGATCGGGATGAGGCTGCGATCGCCGCCGCCCAAGCCCACCTCCCCGCATCGGTGCAGTTTTGGCAGGGCAATTTTGCCGACTACCCCGGCCAGCCTGGGCAATTTGACGGCATTTTGGCGGATTTGGGGGTGAGTTCGCCGCAATTGGATCGCCCAGAACGGGGCTTTAGTTTCCAGCACGCGGCCCCCTTGGATATGCGCATGGATCAACGCCAAACCCTGACCGCAGCGGAGATCATTAACCATCGCTCGGAAGTGGAGTTAGTGCGGATTTTTTCTGAATATGGCGAAGAGCGATTTTCTAAACGGATTGCGCGGGCGATCGTGGCCCGTCGTCCCCTGCAAACCACCACAGATCTAGTGGACGTGATTATGAATGCGATTCCGCCTCAATGTCGCCATGGTCGCATCCATCCCGCTACCCGTGTTTTTCAAGCGCTGCGGATTGCGGTGAATACCGAATTAGACTCCCTCGCGCTGTTTTTAGATCGGGCAACCCATTGGTTAAAACCGGAGGGACGAATCGCGATCATCAGTTTTCATAGCCTCGAAGATCGGATCGTCAAATATGCGTTTCGGGGGTCAGAACTGTTGCAAATTGTGACCAAAAAGCCGATCGTGGCCCAAGCCGATGAAAAACAGGAAAACCGGCGATCGCGCTCCGCCAAGTTACGTTTAGCCCAACGGGTAATCACGTTAAAATAAAGGCCACCTCCGCTATCCTCAATCGTATGTCTCCAGACGTTCACAGCGATGCCCAACGCATCGCTGCCCTTGAAGCCGAAAACGCCGCCCTCCGCGAGCAACTCGCCACCCAAACCCAAGCCCTTGCCTGGCAACGACTCACCGAAGACCTCCGATCGACGATTGAAGAGCGCACCCGCGAGCTAGAAGCCAGCCAGTTACAACTTCAACGAGTAGCGGCGAATTTACCGGGGGTCATCTATCAATTTCGGATGGATGCCGACGGAACCTATCGTTTCCCCTACGTTTCCGAAGGGTGTCGGGATCTGTATGAACTCGAACCTGAATCCTTTATCACGGCGTTTAGTTATGTCCATCCTGACGATTTACCAGGGTTACAAACGCTGATTGCCACCACCGCCCAAACCCTAGAACGGGCCCAATATGAACACCGGATCATCACCCCTTCGGGGCAACTCAAATGGGTTGAACTCCTCTCCAAACCGGATCGCACCGCCGAGGGTGCGATCGTTTGGGATGGCTTAATTGTGGAAATCACAGCCCGTAAACAGGCCGAAATCGCCCTCGCGGACAGTGAACAGCGGTTTCAAAACGTCTGTGAACAGACGGGACAACTGATCTATGACTACAACATTGCCACCGGGAACATTCGTTGGATGGGAGCGATGGAGGCGATGACGGGTCATCCGCCCGATGCGTTTAACACCTTTAATGCTCAGGATTGGGCGCAGTGGATTCACCCCGACGATCGCGAAAAAACCCTCAGCCTGTTGGATGACTGTATGGCGGCGGGTCGTCCCTACAATATGGATTATCGGCTGCGGCGGCGGGATGGCAGTTATATCTATGTGGAAGATCGGGGGATTTTCTTCAGGGATGAAACGGGTCAAGCCCATCGGATGTTGGGAACGATGGCCGATATTGACGATCGCAAAGTCGCAGAAGAAGAACTGCGAGCATCCCGCGCTGAATTGCTGGCGTTGTTTAGCGCGATTCAAGATGTGATCATCGTTATGGATCGGGACGGTCGCCACCTCAAAATTGCCCCTAGTAGTGCGCCGCTGCTGTATCAACCGGCTGAGACCTCCCTTGGTAAAACCCTCCATGAGATTTTTCCGGTGGATCTGGCGGACTTCTTCTTGGCGTATATCCAACAAGCGGTTGATACGCAAGCATTGGTGCGCATGGATTATAGTTTGCCGTTGGGCGATCGCATCGTCTATTTTGACTCGATCATTGCCCCCCAGCAAGAAAATACAGTGGTCATTGTGGCGCGGGACATCACCAGCCTCAAGGAAGTGGAAGCCGCCCTCCGTGAAAAAGACGCTCTCCTGCAAACCACCCTGGAAGCCGGAAAACTTGGCTGTTGGCGCTGGAACCGCTACACCAACGATGTATTTTGGTCGAGTGCCGTTGAGAGTGTCTTTGGCCTAGAGGTGGGACTCTTGGGCCGCACCTTTGAAGACTATGTTGCCCTCATCCATCCCGACGATCTGGACGCAACCCTCATAGCGGTGGAGCAAGCCCTCGCCACAGAAACCGACTACAGCATTGAGCATCGCGTCCTCACACCGACGGGAGGGGTCGAATGGATTCGCGCCAACGGGAGTATCTGGCGAGATGCAGAGGGCCACGGCATCGGCCTGTTGGGGTCGATCTTGAATATCACTGAGATGAAAAACGCCGAGATCGCGCTCCGGGAATCCGCCGCCCAGATTCAACAACAGGCTTACCGTGAACAACTCCTGAACCAACTCACTCAACAAATTCGCCACTCGTTAACCCTCAATCTTGATCACATTCTGAACACTACCGTTCAGGAAATCCAGGCATTTCTCAACATCGATCGTTGTCATTTTGCTTGGTATCTGGAAATTGACGAGGGTCACTATTGGGAGGTGGTGACTGAAGTGGTGATACCGGGCTTACCGAGTTTGGTGGGGCGGCATCCTGTGGCGGCGTTTGGCAGTCTTTCGGATTTGATTTTGCAGCGGCGCATTGTTCGGTTAGATGATACGAGCGCTGTTGATGATCCGAGGGTGCGGTCGATGTTGCAGGGCTTGGGAAATCGTTCGATGTTGGTTTTGCCGGTGTGGGATGAGGTGGGCGATCGCTACGGGGTGTTTGCCTGTACCCAGAGTCAAGCGGTGCGACCGTGGCTAGATGATGAGGTGGAATTACTCGAAGCGGTGGTGGGACAGCTAGCGATCGCCCTCACCCAAGCCAGCCTCCTCGCCCAAAGCCAAACCAAAGCCGCCGAAGCCGCCGCCGCCCTCGCAGAATTGCAACGGACTCAACTGCGGCTCGTGCAAAGTGAAAAAATGTCGAGCCTGGGGCAACTGGTGGCCGGGGTCGCCCACGAAATCAACAATCCGGTTAACTTTATCCATGGCAACCTAGCCCATGCGGATGAATACAGCGCCGGCCTGATTCAACTGGTCAATGCTTATCAGCATCACTATCCCGATCCCCAGCCTGAGATTGCCGACTTGATCGACGACCTGGATCTGGAGTTTCTGAAAACGGATTTTCAAAACCTGCTCCAATCGATGCGGGTGGGAACCGAGCGCATCCGTGCCATTGTCCAATCCTTGCGCACCTTTTCCCGGTTGGATGAGTCGGAAATTAAGGATGTCAATATTCACGACGGCATTGATAGCACCTTGATGATTTTGCAAACTCGACTGCGAGCAAGTGAGGCCCGACCCGCGATCGCCGTCATCAAAGACTACGGCGCATTGCCCCTGATTAACTGCTACGCCGGCCAGTTAAATCAGGTCTTTATGAACCTGCTCGTCAATGCCATAGATGCCCTTGAGGAACGCGATCAGGGCCGTTCCTATGCCGCCATTCAAGCCGACCCTAGCGAGATTCGCATCGTCACCCGCCCCGAAGCGGACGGCATCACGATCGCCATCATCGACAACGGTTCCGGCATCACCCCCGAAGCCCAAGACCGTCTCTTTGACCCCTTCTTTACCACCAAGGCGATCGGCAAAGGGACAGGGTTAGGATTATCGATCAGCTACCAAATCATCACCGAAAATCATCAAGGTCAATTGACCTGCACCAGCCAACCGGGTCAAACCTGTTTTTGGATTAAACTGCCCCTCCGACAATCCCCCCCGCAGCCCGGTAATCCCTCAACAGGATTCGGCAGCGCTTAGAAAATAACGGTGCTGACGTGGGTTGCCGGGCCGAGAATCGACAGATAGGGCGTGGTGAAATAGCGTTGGGCAATGGTTTGCAAGTCCTCTAGGGTGACGGCATTGACGGCATCTTGAAACTGTTGGTCAAAGTCCACGCCGAGATCAATGATTTGATACCAGCCGAAAAGCTGGGCAATTTCGGCGTTGGTTTGTTTGCCGAGGGCGTATTGACCCAGGAGTTTATTTTTCGAGGCTTGGAGGTCTTCGGGATCGAGCACCACCTCGCAGAGGCGTTTCAGTTCTCGGTGGAGGCAATCAACGGCGATTTGGGTGTTTTCGGGGGCCGTGCCCATGTAGGCGACAAATTGGGATTGGTGGTAGCGGGTGGGGTAAAAAGCAGAAACATCGTAGGCGAGGCCTTGCTTTTCCCGCAGTTCCACAAAGAGACGACTGGATAAGCCGCTGCCGAGATAGGTGTTGATTACCTTGAGGGGCACGTAGTCGGTGGTGTTGTGGACGGAAGGGGCAGCATAGCCGAGCATGACGATGGATTGCTGGGTGTCTTGGGGGATGATGTGGCAGCCGGGTTGGGGGGTGAGGGTGGGAATGGGGGGGAGGGGAAGGGCAGCGGCTGGGGCTGTCCAATCGCCAAAGATTGCGTCTACGAGGGCGATCGCATCCTGCCGCACGATCCGCCCACAGAGGCTAATCACCAGATTGTCCGGGCGGAAATAGGTGTGATGGTAGGCGTGAAGATCGGCAGGGGTGAGGGCTTGGATGGTTTCCGGTGTGCCGAGCATGGAGCCGCCGTAGGGATGACCGGCATACATGGCGGTGCGCAGTTGTTGAAAGGCGAGGCTAAAGGGGCGTTCCTGTTGGGCGCGGATGTTTTGGAGCGTCAGTTGGCGTTCCAGTTGGACTTCGGCGGTGGGGAAACTGGGCGATCGCAACAAGTCCGCCGCCAACCGCAGCAGGTTGGGAAAGTCCGCCGTCACGGTCTTCAAGCTGAGGACAAAATAATCCGCTGACACATCCGTCCCCATATTGGCCCCGGTGGACTCCACCTGGTCGGCAATATCCGCCGAAGAGAAGGTGGTGGTTCCCTTCGTCATCACCGCCGAGAGAAGATGGGAAATCCCCCGTTGTCCCGGAGTTTCCCACCGTCCCCCCGCCCGTAAAAAACACCGCGCTGCGACAATATCCGCCGCATTATTTTCCACTGCGATTACGGTAATCCCGTTGGCTAAACGGGTTTGAGTTAAGGGTTGGGCCGACATAGGGAACTAAAAGCGTGGGGTAGGATCACCAACTGGGGACGTTTAGAGCGATCGCATCACCGTCACCGCATAGCAATCCGGCTTGAGATAGTCTTGGGCGATCTGCTGGAGAATGTCCGGGGTCATCCGTTGGATTCTTTCAGCATAGGTTACTGCGAGTTCCGCTTGGGCGATCGTGTTGTAGTAGCCATAGAGGCCCGCCAGTTGGGCCGGTGTTTCCGTCGAAAAGGCATAGTCATTACAGAGCAACCGTTTAATCCGGTTCAATTCTGCCCGGCTCATCGGTGTGGTTTGGAGGTGATGGAGGTGGTCTTGGATCATCGCTTCAACGTCCGGCAACTGTGCATCATCGAGCCAGGCATTAATCGTCAAGATACTCGCATTCTTTTGCAGGGAAAATTCACTCCCCACATCCCACACACATTGCGCCTCCTCGCGCAGATCCCGAACGAGGCGCGACGATCGCCCCCCCGCCAACAGCACCGACAACATATCCAAGCCAATCCCCACATCCATCAAGTCCACCCCCGGAGCCGTCCAAGCAAGCAGGAGGCGGGCCTGTTCGAGGCGCGGTAATCGGAGTTCGGTGCGGGTAATTTTTTCGAGATGGGGCAGCGGCTGGGTGGTTAAAGGGGGACATTCCGATCGCACCGCAAAGGAACCAAAGGCCTCGCTGATCAGGGCGATCGCAGTTTCCCGTTCTACCCCACCGACGATCACCACCGTCATGTTTTCCGGTTGGTAATGGGTGCGGTGAAAACAGCGCATTTGCTGGGGCGATCGCTCCCGCACCTGGGCTTCCGTGCCTAAAATCGAACGGCCATAGGGGGAATCCCCGTACACCGTTTCACAGAGGGCTTGAAACCCCAGCCAATCCGGATCATCCTGGCAGCCCCGGATCTCCTCAATCACCACATCCATTTCGCGCCCAAATTCCGTATCGTCAATCACCGCGTGGAGGAGGATATCCGCAAAATAGGGCAGGGTTTGGGGGAGGTATTGCGCCGCCGTGGTGATGAAAAAATGGGCATAATCGTGGCTCGTGGCGGCATTGGTGGCCCCACCGCTGGCTTCAATGATCCAGTCAAATTCCCCCGGCGCAACCTGATCACTGCCTTTGAACACCATATGCTCTAGAAAGTGGGCCATCCCATGCCAGGAGTCCGGCTCGGTGGTGGCCCCGGCTTTGACCCAAACATCCACCGCCACGACTGGGGTAGCGGGCAAGTGCTGATGAATAATGGTCAGACCATTGGGCAGCCGAATCACGTCGGCGGGAAACGCGGAATGGGTTTGCGGTGCAGAGAGTTGTTGCAAAAGAGTCAATAACTAAAAAATAGCCACACTTTAACGCCGTATTAACCTCACTATCTTAACCGGGGTGCTGTGGTGGATTTGATGAATCTGATACAAAATCTAGAATTATCCAACTTTTCCCACGTCGCCCTACAGAACAAGGGGCTTTAAGCCCCTTGCCGTCCCCTAGTATTACTGAGGATTTAGGTCAATATTATGGATCAGCAGTCGGTCACTGTGGGAGAGATACGTCTCTAAATTGTGAAACTTGTTCAATTGAGGTGGCAATGATTCAAGTCTTTGTCTACGGCACACTGAAGCCCGGCGAGGCCAATTATCGGGACTATTGTGGCGATCGCCCCCACCGGGCCCAACCCGCCTACACCTGGGGGCGGCTCTATCACCTCCCGGCCTATGGCTATCCCGCCATGACCCACGGCATAGAGCGGATTATGGGGGTGTTGTTAACATTTGAGGCGGCTGATATTTTGGCGATTTTAGATCCCTTGGAGACCTATGAGGAGGGGCGATCGCCGGAGCACAACGAATACGATCGCCAACAGATTGAAGTGTTCACCCCTGGGGGCCAGTCCCTCGGCCGGGTGTGGGGCTATGTGATGCGCCCCGCCCTAGTGGAGCAACACGGCGGTATCTGGGTGGCTTCGGGCCAATGGTCAGGGGTGGACTATCCTAAGGCAGGAGGATTTTAGAGCGTGGCCCACAACGCATTCGGGTGGATATTTGATGCGATCGCCCCCAGAATGTCAGCAATTATTCAGTTGTAATGTAAATTGTCAACTAAAATCCCCTTAAGCTGCCCAATGTTTCTACAGGAGATTCCATGACTGGCAACCCTTCGGTAAACCCAACCTCTGACACCGCCCCCGCTGCTGAACTGAAAAAACCTGCTGAGGCGATGATTGTCGCCACCGATGTGCAGAAATGGTACGCCAGCAATCAATTTCACGTCCTGCGCGGGGTGAGTTTGACCGTGCGTAAAGGTGAAGTGGTGGTGATTATGGGGCCATCGGGTTCCGGAAAATCCACCTTCATCCGCACCTTTAACGCCCTCGAACCCTATCAAAAAGGGACGATTATGGTGGATGGGATTGAACTGTCCCACGATTTAAAAAATATTGATGCGATTCGCCGTGAAGTGGGGATGGTGTTCCAACAGTTCAACCTGTTCCCCCATTTGAGCGTGTTGCAAAATGTCACCCTCGCGCCGATCTGGGTGCGTCGTCGCAAGAAAGTGGAAGCCGAAGCCCACGCCATGCAACTCCTGGAAAAGGTGGGAATTTTAGAACAGGCGCGAAAATATCCGGGGCAATTGTCCGGGGGTCAGCAGCAACGGGTGGCGATCGCTCGCGCCCTGGCGATGCAACCCCGGATCATGCTCTTTGATGAACCCACCTCCGCCCTTGACCCGGAAATGGTGCGGGAAGTGCTCGACACGATGCGATCGCTGGCTGACGACGGTATGACCATGGTTTGTGTGACCCACGAAGTCGGCTTTGCGCGGGAAGTGGCCGATCGCGTCGTCTTGATGGCTGATGGTGAACTCGTCGAGGAAGCTCCCCCCGATGTTTTCTTCAACAACCCTCAACACGATCGCACCAAGCAATTCCTCTCGCAAATCCTCTAGGCTCCCCAGTTTTGGGCATGGTGACCAAATCCCTACAGACCGATCCACTCGTAGGGGCATGGTCACCATGCCCTAAGCTCGCCGTCGGAGTACATTCAATAGGGTTTCAAACTGGGCGGGCCGAGGCGCGATCGCTTCAATCGGCTCCCCCGAAATGGGATGCACCAAGCCCAAGCGATAAGCGTGCAGAGCCTGTCCGGTTAAATTCACCCCCATGGCCCGCCCTGGCCCGTAGAGGGGATCGCCCAGGAGCGGATGACCGATGTGGGTAAGGTGAACGCGGATTTGGTGGGTGCGGCCCGTGGTGAGTTGAAACCTCAGCAGGGTATAGTTGCCCAACCGCTCCAACACTTGCCAATGGGTGACGGCCGATCGCCCCCGTTCGAGATCCGCGATCGCCATTTTTTTCAACCCCGCCGGATGCCGACCAATGGGCGCGTCTACCGTGCCATGCTCCGCTTGGGGTGCGCCGTAGACGATGCCGTGATAGAGGCGTTGGGCGGTTTTGGTTTTGATTTGCTGCTGAAGATGTTGGAGGGCGTGATCGGTTTTCGCCACGACGATCGCGCCGCTAGTGTCTTTATCCAACCGATGGACAATGCCCGGCCGTTCAATCCCGCCAATCCCGGCTAAGTCTTGGCAATGGTGGAGCAGGGCATGGACAAGCGTGCCGCGATCGTGGCCGGGGGCGGGATGCACCACCATCCCAGCGGGCTTGTTGATGATAATCAAGACCTCATCTTCGTAGAGGATGTCGAGGGGGATGGCTTCGGGGGTGAGGGTGAGGGGTTCGGTGGGGGGAATCGTGACGGTGAGGCGATCGCCCACATTGAGGGCCGTTTTTTTATTCAAACAGGGCTGGTCGTTGCAGGATACATGGCCCTGCTCGATCAGTTTTTGGAGGCGCGATCGCGACAGATCCGGAATCTGATCCGCCAGCCACCGATCCAGGCGGGGTGCGGGCTGGTCAACCGTGAGGCTCAGCGGGGGAGAGAGTGACATTAGCGACCTTTCCGAGTTCTTTACTTTTATCGGGCATCTTGAATCATAACGACCTAACAACCATTAATGACCATGAATCACCCAACCTCAAAAGCCGTTAGTCTCTTTTTGTCCCTCGGTTTGGCCACCAGCCTCGCCGCCTGTGGCACTACACCGCCCCCCGCCGAAGATGGTGGCGAAGAAGGCGGCGCATTGCCCCAAGAGTCGTCACCCCATGCCCTGGTTGAACCGACCCAAACGGCGACCTTGGTGGCGAACGAATCCACCACCCCTAGCCTCGATGCGGCGAAGGATGATGAAAAGGGCGAATCTGGCGAAGGCTACGAGTCCGATGATGATGACTACGATGATGAAGCGGGCGAAGGCTACGAGTCCGATGATGATGACTACGATGATGAAGCGGGCGAAGGCTACGAATCCTAAACCGGATGGGGCAGGGTCTGAATGGAATGTTTTGAGCTGGATGGTATTGATTGGTGATGATTTTAACGATTGAAAATGTTCTCACTCCGGATGAGTTGGAAACCGTGCAACGCACCTTAATGACGGCATCCTTTGTTGATGGGAAAATCACAGCGGGGCGCTATGCCAAGTTAGTGAAGACCAACGAACAAATCGACGGCAAAACAGACGAGGCGCAAACCTTGCGATCGCTCGTTAAACCCGCCATCCAACGCCATCCCCTCTTTCAAGCCGCCATTCGCCCCCACACGATCCGCCCGCTGCTGTTCAGCCGCTAT
Organism: Spirulina subsalsa CS-330; assembly: GCF_028330765.1. Lineage (GTDB taxonomy): Bacteria > Cyanobacteriota > Cyanobacteriia > Cyanobacteriales > Spirulinaceae > Spirulina > Spirulina subsalsa_A. The sequence continues at coordinate 14,338 of NZ_JAQMTY010000274.1, forward strand.
GAACCGGGGATGAGTTACGGAACCCATACCGATAATGCCCTGATGGGGAAGGGGCGCGATCGCACCCGTTCTGATGTATCCCTCACCCTCTTTCTCAGCGACCCCGACAGCTATACCGGCGGCGAACTCTGCCTTGACACCGCCTTCGGTGAGCAGCAGATTAAACTTGCCGCCGGTTCGATGGTGGTGTATCCCTCCACGATGCTGCACCATGTCGCCGCCGTCACCACCGGGATACGCCTCGCCGCCGTCACTTGGGTCCAAAGTCTCGTCCGCGATCCCCAAGAGCGTGAAATCCTCTTTGAACTAGACACCGTGCGCCGCGCTACCTTTGAAAAATACGGCAAAACCGTTGAGTTTGACCTCCTCAGCAAAACCCTCTCGAATCTCCTCCGGAAATGGGTCGAACTTTAACCCCCCTGCCCCCTATTCCCTCACTGCAAAATCCGATGAACATTCGCAAATTCCACCGCACGATCGCCCCCATCTTTTTCCTTCCCCTCTTCGCCACCGCCCTGACTGGCGTGATCTATCGCGTTGGGCGGGCCTGGTTTAATCTGCCGCACCAAGACTGGCTCATGATCATTCACCAAGGGGAGTTTTTAGGCAAGCCCCTCGTGCCGGTCTATGTGCTGCTGCTGGGAGTGGGACTGCTGGGCTTGATTGTCACCGGGGGGATGATGGCGAAGCAACTGTGGGGACGACCGGCGAAACAGACCGATCGCCGCTGGCATCGGATCGTGGGTGCGATCGCCCTTCTCCCCCTGATCCTCAGCGCCACCACCGGCATCATCTACCGCCTCGCCCGCACCTGGTTCGGCCTGGACTATGAGCAAGTGGGCATTTTCCTCAGCATCCACGAAGGCCGCTACTTTGGGACGATTCTGCACCCGATCTATGTCCTGTTGGTGGGAGTGGGGTTAATCATTTTGTTAATCACAGGCATCCGGATGACGGGAATCCTTCGGCAGCGGCGACGTTCTACCTAAATTGTCCACTCGCTAAACTCACCCGATCAGGATGCAGCTACCGTGAAATGAGAAGCAATCCCCATCGGTAATCATGCGCAGGATCAACTCTCCAAAAATTCACGATCACCTCACGGTCAAGCTCGAAGGCACACGTTTTCAGGCTTTTATTCGTGAATTGCTCACCAATAGCGGCCATTTTTTGGTGCTCAAGGGGTTAGCGGAATTGATTGTCGATGGGTGGCGGGTGTACCTCACCCATCCGCCGGAATACCTGCTCATCTTCGCCGTATCGATTCAAGCGTGGTATTTGTCCCGACCGACGGCCCAGCGGTTTTGGGGAAATTTGATCGGGGTGGGGGTCTATACGGTGCTGGATGTGCCCCTGGATGGTTGGGGATTTTTTACGGATTTTAGTCATTTGGTGTTTTGGGGGGCTTCGTTGGCGATCGCCCTCTCCCAATATCTCCGCACCCAAGTCTGGCCCCAGTCTGATGGTCTGCTCATTCCCCTCGAAAGTGTGGTGCGGACGTTGATGATCCAGGCGTTTTATCTGGTCGTTCAGGTGGAGCCAGAGGGTCAGGTGACCTGGGACGATCTCCAGATGATGGTGAATAGCCATAGCCATCGCTATTTTCTGGGGAGTGTGGTGTTGATTGGGCTGTTTTTGGGGTTGCGAAATTTGCAGGTGAGTCGGCAGCAGCGACAGTTACGGGAAACAGCGCGATCACTCCAACAGTTTGCCGAATGGGGCATCGGAGCCTATGCCGTCAATCAAGCCGTGAACAATCCCGACGCTGTCGCCCTCACCCTCCAAAACCGCACAATTATTTTCATGGATATTCGCGGCTTTACCCGCTGGTGTGAACAGCACGAACCCGATGCGATCGCCCATGTCCTCAACGCCTACTACTACGCCGTTGAACCCGCCGCCGCTGCCCACGACCCGATCCGCGTCAGCTTCACCGGGGATGAAATCATGGCGATCTACGCCACCCCCGCCCAAGGTATCGCCGCCGCCCAAGCCATGCGCAATCAGTCCCACGCCTGCCTCGCGCCCCACGGTCTCGGCGCAGGCTGTGCTGTCCATTGTGGCCCGGTGATGGAGGGGTTTTTCGGCAGCCAAGATCTGCGCACCTATACCGTGATTGGCGACACTGTTAACACCGCCAAACGCCTCGAATCCGCCACCCCCGCCGGTCAGATCACCCTCTCCGATGCCGTCTATCACACCGCCCCCGATCTCGCCGTCCAGCCCCTGACCCCGATCACCGTCAAAGGCAAACAAGACCCCCTGACCATCTGGCAATTGATGGCAACCTAATGCCTACAATGGACGAGTAACGTTCATGTTTGCGATCGCCATGTCCCGAATCAATCCCTACACCCTCCAAATGCAGATCACCCGCATGTTTGAGCAAAATCAAGCCTTTTTCGTGGAAACCAAAGTCCACGACTGGCTCCGGGAACGCAAGGAAGACCCCGCCGACTATGATGTGATTTTCCATCAACACCCCGCCCCGCCCGGCTCCGACCAAGTGATCGCCGTGGAAATCGAACTGCGCCGCAAAGACGGCCAACCGACGGATGCATGGCTCCAAGACGAAGCCAACCGCCACGCCTAGCCCCTGCGCCTAACTTTAGGGTTCCAACCGTGATAAAGGTCAACTGACTGCCTCCAAGACCATCCCATAAACCCCTGATGCTTATGTCTCACCCCGCCATAAAATTTAGGCGGTAGGATTGACAGGCGAAAAACCCTTTGCTACGATAAGGAACCGTGCGCAAATAAAGAAATTATTCCAAGCACAGGGGTCGCTAGCTCAATGGTAGAGTACTCGGCTTTTAACCGATTTGTTCTGGGTTCGAGTCCCAGGCGACCCATAAACATCTGTGAATCGCAACTCAAATTAACAAAAGTTCTTAGGAGTCTGATAGACTAACTTAAGATTCTGATCACGATTGAACTGCGATCCATCCAAATGATGGTACGCGAACTGACAACATTAAAGAAAACGATAGGAGGATGATTTATGGCGCTCGTACCCATGCGGCTACTGTTGGATCACGCCGCTGAAAACGGCTATGGCATTCCTGCATACAACGTCAACAACATGGAACAGATCTTGTCGATCATGCAGGCTGCGGATGAGACCAACAGCCCGGTGATTCTTCAAGCGTCCCGTGGTGCTCGCTCCTACGCAGGCGAAAACTTCTTGCGTCACCTCGTCTTGGCTGCGGTCGAAACCTATCCTCATATTCCCGTGGTCATGCACCAAGACCATGGCAACAGCCCAGCCACTTGCTATTCAGCAATTCGCAACGGCTTCACCAGCGTCATGATGGATGGTTCTTTGGAAGCGGATGCGAAAACCCCCGCCAGCTTTGAATACAATGCCAGCGTCACCGCTGAAGTGGTGAAAGTGGCTCACTCCGTTGGGGCCAGTGTGGAAGGTGAACTCGGCTGCCTCGGTTCCTTGGAAACTGGAGCCGGTGAAGCGGAAGATGGTCATGGTTTTGAAGGAACCTTGAGCAAAGATCAGTTGCTGACTGATCCCGATGAAGCTGTGGCATTTGTGGAGCAAACCCAAGTGGATGCGCTCGCGGTGGCGATCGGCACCAGCCATGGGGCTTACAAGTTCACCCGCAAACCGACGGGCGAAGTGTTGGCCATTAGCCGCATTGAAGAAATTCACAACCGCCTGCCCAACACCCACTTGGTGATGCACGGATCGTCTTCCGTTCCCCAAGAATGGTTGGACATGATCAACCAGTACGGCGGTAACATTCCTGAAACCTATGGCGTTCCCGTTGAGGAAATCCAAAAGGGAATCAAGAGCGGTGTGCGCAAAGTGAACATCGATACCGATAACCGTTTGGCAATTACGGCGGCGATTCGTGAAGCGGCGATGAAAGATCCGTCCAACTTTGACCCCCGCCACTTCATGAAGCCCTCGATCAAGTACATGAAGCAAGTGTGCTCCGATCGCTACCAACAATTTGGTGCAGCGGGCAACGCCACCAAGATTAAGCAAATCCCCTTGGATGAATTTGCGAAGAAATACGCATCGGGTGAACTCAGTGCCAAAACCAAAGGCGCAGTGGCTGTTTAATTAGCTGTTTAATTAAACGTTAATTAAAATGCCTGGTGCGATCGCACCTTCTACCCCGAAGGGCGATCAATGCAACAAAGCGGAGACTCTGTGATCGAGTCTCCGCTTGTTTTTTGGAAAAAAATCGATTCTTTTCCCTCTCAAACCCGCAGAGGGACACGCCAGATTCTAAAATAGCGAAGGATACGATCGCAAAAGAATCAGGAGAAGGCGGCGTGACAACGCGAGTAATCATCGTGCGACATGGGCAAAGTACCTACAACGCCCAGAAACGCATTCAGGGCCGGTGTGATGAATCTGTTTTGACGGAGCGGGGGCAACAGGAAGCGGCGAAAGTTGCAGCGGCATTGCAAGGCATTCAATTAACAGCGGTTTACCATAGCCCCTTAAAACGGGCCACCCAAACGGCGCAAATCATCACCCAAACCCTTGAATTAGATAATCCACCGATCGCATCTTCCCAGTTGCTCGAAGTGGATTTGCCCCTCTGGGAAGGGATGAAGCGGGACGAGGTGCGCGAGCAATTCCCGACGGAATATCACCAATGGCATGAGCAGCCGGATCAATTTTCGATGCAAGTGGAGGGAAACACTCATTACCCGGTGCGATCGCTCTACCACCAAGCCCAAGAATTTTGGCAAAGTTTCCTCCCCCACCATGACGGTCAAACGGTGCTGATCGTCGCCCATAACGGCATTAACCGCTGTCTTTTGATGAGTGCGTTGGGCATGGATGCCAGCCGTTACCAATCCTTGCAGCAGTCCAATTGTTGTATCAACGTTTTAAACTTCACCGGGGGATGGGGTGATCCGGTGCAAGCTGAATCCCTCAATCAGGTGTCTCACATGGGGGTGGTGTTGCCCTCGCCGCGACCGCCCCATAATCAACTGCGGATGTTGTTGGTGCGCCATGGTGAGACCGATTGGAACCGGGAAGGGCGTTTCCAAGGGATTAAAGATATTCCCTTGAACGATCGCGGCCGGGAACAGGCCGGCAAAGCTGCCGCTTATTTACAATCCGTGCAGATTGACAAGGCGGTGAGCAGCCCAATGTTGCGCCCCAAAGAAACCGCTGAAATCATCCTCCAACACCATCCCCAGGTCACCCTCGAAACAAACCCGGAACTCTGCGAAATTGGTCACGGGCTGTGGGAAGGGAAGTTAGAGACGGAAATTGAGGCGGCCTATCCGGGGTTGCTGGCTCAGTGGAAAGTTGCGCCGGAGACGGTGCAAATGCCGGAAGGGGAAAACCTGCAACAGGTATGGGATCGGGCCGTGGCGGCCTGGGATGCGATCGCCACCCGCTTCAGCAGCGGTGAGCCGAAAACCGTCCTTGTGGTGGCCCATGATGCGGTGAACAAGGTGATTCTTTGTGCTCTGCTGGGTTTGGAACCTAAGGATATTTGGGCCATTAAGCAGGGAAATGGCGCGGTTACGGTGATTGACTATCCCCACGGGGCCGACAGTCAGCCCATCCTCCAAACTCTGAACCTGACCACCTATTTAAGTGCGGGGATTTTGGATCAAACGGCGGCCGGAGCCTTGTAGCACCATGGCAGGGCTAGAACGGGAGCGAAAGCGTTACATTGAGGGGAAAGATTGGAGCTTCAGTGACGGAGGATAACGGTTTGGATGAACTGCGTGCGGCCCTGGATCTCGCGACGGATGAGGAATTAGGGCAACTGACCCATATTTTGTTTTGTCGGCGGTTTAATCCTCTGGACTATTTTCAGACCCCGGCGGTGGCTGAGGTGCAGCAATGCGATCGCACCACCCAACTGGCATTACTGCAACAGCGGTTTTTCTTCCTGGCCGCCGATGGCATGACGGTGCTCCGGGGTCGCAGCCACGCGATCAGTTATCACCAAGTCCTGATCCAAGTCTGCCGCTATTTAAAAATCCCCCACACGGCTTCCCTGTCCGTGCTGGATCTGGAGGCGGAAATCTTTCTGCACCTCATGGGCCAAGCCTGGCAGAAACTCCCCACCGCCGAACAAAATTCCCTGACGGTGAAGATTCAGCGATCGCTCACCCGCACCGACTTTGCGGAACCCCTCCCGGCCCAACTGCAACACAACCCGATGCAGTTTTTACTCAAAGGGGGCGGTGTCGTGGCGATTAGTGCCGTGGTGCGGTCTTTGGTGTTGAACCATATCGCCCGCCAATTTACCCTCCATTTTGCCCAGTACCAAGCCACCCAGGCCATCCTCCGCCGGGGCGGTGCGATCGCCGCTGGCCAACTCCAGCATCAGATCGCCCTCCAAGCCGCCCGCCGAGGCATGGTCACCACCGCCGCCCGCCATGGGGCCGCCCGGACTCTCTTCGCCGCCCTGGGGCCGATTCTCTGGGCTACCTTTTTGGCGGATCTTGGCTGGCGAGCCATTGCGACGAATTACGGGCGGATCATTCCGATTATTTTTGCGATCGCGCAAATCCGCCTCACCCGTGCCGCCATCTGGGAACCCGTCCTGTCGTAGCCTGATCCCGCCCACCCCGACTAATCTCGCGCCAACGCTGGAAACTGTTCGCGATCGCGCAGACTGTCAAAATCAGGATTGGTTTTGGCTTGTTCTGCGTAGCTGGTTTGCAGCGCGATCGCCCGTGTTAGGTTTTCAATGGCGCGATCGGGTTGATTGCTGCGGGCATAGGCCGTGGCTCGGTTGTACCAAGCTGAGGCGTAATTGGGTCGGATGCGGATGGCTTGGTCATAGGCGGCGATCGCCTTGGCATAGTCTTCCTGTTGTTGGAAGGTTGTGCCGAGATTGTTATGGGCGGGATGGTATTCCGGTCGGAGGTTAATCACCTGCTCAAACGTGGCGATCGCCTGAGCACTCTTGCCCAAGGCCTGCTGGGCTAAACCCAGATTATTGATCGCCGGGTAATAATCCTCTTTGGTATCGATCGCCTCTTGATAGGCGGCGATCGCTTCTTCGTAGCGCTGCAATTGAAACAGCGCATTTCCCTTGCTGTACCAGGCGAGGGTATTGTCATCGCGCAGCGCCAAAACTTGATTATAGGCTGCGATCGCCTCCTCATACCGCTCCAAATTGTAGAGCGCACTGCCCCGCCCATACCAAGGCTCCGGGCGATCCGGCTCTAAGGGAATCGCCTCATCATAGGCGGCAAGAGCGTCTTCGTATTGTTGTAACTCAAAAAACTGGTTACCCCGCTCCAGCCAAGTTTGAGCGGTGGCGTTCTCTAATTCACTCCGCGTGGCCAGATAATCCCGATACAGAGCAACGGGAATCGCCCATTCGCGATCCGCCTCCGCCGTTGCCTCTGCAATCTTGCCCTGATGAATCCCCAATAATTTACCCTGCCGATTCACCACCGGACTACCCGACAGAATCTCTAACGGCGACTCATACCCCAACAGATAAACCCCCGGCAAGGATGAATAGCGCACGTTGGCGATCGCCACGGTTTCGAGGGGAGCGGTCATAAATTTATCTAGGGTTTCCGGGGTGGTGGCTTGCAGATACACCGAATCGTCCGAGCGCAGATCATCAGGCTCACCTAAGGCCAATTGCGGATAGGGGCATTGGGGATTGTTTTGCTGGAGTTTCAAGAGCACCATGGCACTTTTTGGCAAGGCTTCCACGATGTTCACGGGTTTGGGGGGGGATTGGCGCAGGGAGACGGTCACATTTTCGCCGCCAGCGATCGCCGCCTCCGTCGTCAAAATCGTGCAGGCATAGGGTTCCCCCTCCACCACGACCCCCACCCATTGTTGAGCCTTGTCCGGTGCTTGAATCACCACCGTACTCGCTTGCACCGTGGCACTCACTTGCTCCAACGAGGCTTGAAACAGTCCGAGCGATCGCGCCCCGACCACCGCCATCCCCGCCACCCCCAGCACGCCCGCGCCACCTGCGATCAGTTGCACCGTGCGGCGGGACAGGGCGAAACGACCACGTTTGACGGTGGCGGCCGTGGGGGGGCGATCGCGCAGGGTCGCCGCGTTGAGGTCGAGATGCTTAAACGCCGCCAGGGCCGGAATCGCCGACTCAAAACGCTGGCGAAAGTCATAACAAACCATCCGATCCAAAAACGCCTTGAAACCCGGCGTGAGCTTCACCAAATGATGCCATTGCAATTCGCCGCTTTTCGGATCATCGGGAAGATGTTCCGGGTCGATGCCCGTTAAGGCTTGGAGCGCGATCATCCCCACGGCGTAGATATCACTGCTCAATTTCGGCCGGCCTTGGGTTTGCTCACTCGGTGCGTATCCTGTGGTGCCAATGGCCACCGTCACTTTGGTTTTGCCATCGAGGGAGGTTTGCTTACTGATCTGCTTCACAGCCCCAAAGTCAATCAAGACGAGCTTGCGATCGCTCACCCGCCGGCGAATATTCGCCGGTTTCAAATCCCGGTGAATAATCCCTTGGGCATGGATCACACTCAACACCTCTAGCATTTCATACACAAGCTGCCGCACCGCTGCTTCCGGGAGTTTCTTCCCCGGCGGCAATTCCGTTTCCAGATCATGGCCGTCAATAAATTCTTCGACTAAATAAAACTCTTGATCTTCTTCAAAATGAGCCAAAAGCTGCGGAATCTGAGCATGTTGCCCCAAACGACTCAGCACATCCGCTTCCCGTTTAAACAGGTGTTTCGCAATTTTGTAGGTTTTATCGGTGTGCTCTTTAAGTTTGAGCTTTTTGACAATGCAAGTGGGTTGACCGGGAAATTGCTCATCAATGGCAATATAGGTTTCGCCAAATCCCCCCCGGCTGAGGGGACGCACCACCCGATAGCGATGGGCTAAATACAGCGCGGTGGGGCTGGGTTCTTGCGGTTGAGCCGTGAACAGCGGCGGACTCTGATCCGCTTCGCCATCCCACTCCGTCACAATCCGGGAATGCTCAATCTCACTGTCTAGGGTTGCATTGGTAATGATGGCCAAGTTCTGATCGGGAGGGCCGTCAAGGTCGGGGTCACACTCGCTGTATCGTTGGCCTGAACCGGCAACGGCCGAGGGGGCGGTGTTTGAGGTGGCCATGTCGAGCCAGTCATGGAGTTCTGTAGCGGAGGAAAAATACTGGGTAATGATGAGGTTGATCAGATGGGCGAGGCGATCGCTAACCACGGTCGTTTTGCGCCAATCTTGGGTGAGATTCACCGGCTCAATCCCCGTCAGGGCATGGAGAATCGTCACCCCTAAACAGTAAAGATCGCCCCCCACCGTCGGCGGCACGATCGCATCGGGTGGTAAATAGCCAACCGCCGCGATCGCCGCCTGGCCCGCCGGAATCCGCTCACGGGCATAGGTTGCCCCAAAATGAGTCAGCCACCAACGCCCCGCCTCGGCACTGTAGAAAAAACTGTGGGGCTGAAGATTGCCGTGGATGATATTGCGATCGTGGATCGTGGTGAGCGTCGGTAAAATATCCTGGAGCAGTTGTACCATATCCTGCTCGGACATCTGTCGCCCTGCTTGCAAGTGCTGATTCAGGCCATACCCATCGCCGCCCCCATAGACCCAGCAGAGGTCGCCCCCATCTACACACACATCTGCTAGGGGTTGCAGTGCCGTGTCGCGCTGGAGTTCCAGTAATGTGGTTTGGGTTGTTTGAACCTGGGGCGACAGAGACAGGGCGATCGCCTCGGTTCCGTTGACGCGATGCAGCCACAGCGACCCCTCTGCCCCTTGGTGAAGATCCTCCACCCGAAAGGTCTGGCTGAGGGCATCCTGAGCCAGGCATTCAACAATTTGATATCGTCCTTGCACACAGTCTATGCTCATCCTGCCAACCCCTATTCCCCCTCAACCCTGTGCCCAGACCTTAACAACACGACTGATTGAATCCCCTGGCTTTGCAATGACTAACGACAATCTCCCCGGTTGTGTGACCGTTGCGATCGCGGTCATGTTCCAATCTTGGGGGGACACTTTACACATTGTCACATCTGGGTCAGGCAGTTCTACTTGTTATTGTAGGAAATTTTTGGGGTTAACTCTGCTGAATGCCTGGGCGCGATCGCCGTCCCGTTGCGATCGCCATCCCCGATTAGCCTGAGGCTCAACCCATCAACACAATCCACGATGGTAGCGAGGTCTCGCCCACGAGCAACAGGGTCACGAAAAGCCCACAACCACCAAAATTCTGCCCTGGCCAAGGCTCTAAAACCTTCCTCATCTATTAGGGTAAGAAGATGGGGGGTAAAACCCCTCGTTTACCACCCCTGATCGGGGACTGTGCTGCAATTGCGATCGCCACAGTCTCGACCGCCCCTGATGCCTTCATCCGGCACAATACAATCACACGATCCACACACCATCCATGCTCATGACTGTTGCCCTCGGATTTAGCACCATACTTGGCGTTTATCTGCTCCTCTGTCTGGCGTTACGACAATGGCAAGCCCGCCTGACGTTTCTCCCCTCGCGCCGGATTAAATTCACCCCCGATCAGTACCACATGCCCTACGAGGAGGTGTGGATTCCGGTGGATAGGGATGGCCAAACGCAATTAAACGGCTGGTGGATTCCGGTACAGGGAGCCACCCAAGCGGTCTTGTTGCTCCATGGCAATGGGTTTAACATTGGCGCGAATTTACCCCAGGCCCAGGTGTTTTATCGGTTGGGCTATAGCGTGTTGCTGATCGATTATCAGGGGTATGGCAAGAGTACCGGCAGATTTCCCACGGAAACCCAGGTGTATGGCGATGCGCAGGTGGGGTTGGACTATTTGCGATCGCAGCGTGGGTTTAGCCTCGATCACATTATTGTGTTTGGGCATTCCTTAGGGGGTGCGATCGCCATTCATCTCGCCAGCCAAAACCCTCGCCTCGCCGCCTTAATCATTCAAGGCTCCTTCACCAATATTCGGGACATGGCCGAGCATGACGGCTTTGCCGCAGTGTTGCCTATTGATTGGATTTTGCGCCAATCCTTTGATTCGATGGCGTTGCTGCCGTCCCTCAGAATGCCGATCTTCTTTGTCCATGGGGAGCGCGATCGCCGCGTCCCCGCCTGGATGAGCCAAGCTCTCTACGACAGGGCCACCACCGATCACAAAGGCCTGTACTTCCTGCCCGAAGGCGATCACAACCATGTCCCGGAAATTGGCGGCCAGGCCTATCAAGATGCGATCGCGCAATTCCTCGCCACCATCTCCCACACCGCCCCAGCCACAGCCCCATCCTAAAATAACCCTTGATACCCTCTGCACCGTGGAGCAATCACCGTGGCACTTCCTTCTATTTCCGTAATCATCCCCACCTACGGGCGCGAAGACCCCCTCAAAGACTCCATCGAGGATGTTCTCCAACAAGACTATCCGGGGGATGTGGAAATCATCATCGTTGACCAAACCGCCCACCACACCCCCGCCGTGGAGCAGTATCTTACCCAGCAAGCCGCCGCCGAAACAATCCAATGGTGGCGCGTCCAATGGGCGAGTTTACCCGGAGCGCGGAACTATGGCGTGCGACGGGCCACGGGGGAAATTGTCCTGTTTATTGATGACGATGTGCAGTTACCACCGGGCTACCTCGTCGCCCATGGGAAAAACTACGATCGCGCCGAGATTGGAGCCGTCGCCGGTCGCGTCTTTGACCGGATGAAACTCGCCGATGCCAAACCCGGCTTAGAAATTGAAGACCTCCCCCCCCAAGCCAGCGATCCGGGGATTGCCTGGTATCACCTCGATCTCGTCCATACGGTGAAACCCCAGCCGATTATCTCAGCGCGGGGGTGCAATATGTCCTACCGCCGCGAGGTGTTTACCACCTACGGGGTTTGGTTTGATGAGCGGTTTCGGGGTTCGGCGGTGCGGGAAGAGTCGGATTTTTGCCTGCGGTTGCGGCGCACGGGCTATCAGATTTGGTACGACCCCGCCGCGCATTTGGTGCATTTGGGCGAAGAAACCGGAGGTTGTCATGACATCAGCACGCGATCGCTCAGTTATCAAATCACCTTCTACCACAATCATTTTCTCATGGCCCAAAAAAACCTCACCCTGGGCCAACAACTCCGCCTCTACGCCAAACTCTTTGACTGTCACGTCCTTGGCCATCCCCCTTGTTATAAAAGTGGTTCCCCGATCAAAGTCCTCTCGCGGGGCGTGTTCTACACCATCGGGTTTTTTGATGCGCTCAAATCCCGCCTTATGACCCTGTGGAATGATGGCCAAATCCAGACCCAAACTGACGAAATTCTCCAACCCTAACCCCGGTGTGAGGTTGCGATCGCTCACCCACACCCCCTTGAAATCCATAATCAGCCCTTAACCCTGATGCGAATTCTGATTGCTAGCCACTCCTATATTGTGGATCTCAACTGCGAAAAACTGCGCCAATTGGCCCAGCTTCAACCGGACATTGAAGTAACGGTCATTGTGCCCCAACGGTGGCGACCCGGCGGGGTGCAAAATCGGATCATTGAAGCCCCGTTGTGGCAGGACAATCGTTTTCGTCGGATTCCCCTGCCGAGCGTGAGTGAAAATAACCAAGGTCTCCTCACCTTTGGCTGGCCAATCATTCCACTCTTGCGCCATTTTAAACCCCATATTATCCACGTTGAACAGGGGGCAAAATCCCTCGGCTACGCGCAACTCATTTTATTGAATAAACTGCTGGGATTGCGGGCGAAACATTGCTTTTTTACCTGGTGGAATTTGCCCTATCATAATAAATTTCCGATCAATCTTTTAGAAACATTTAATTTGCGCCATACTCACGGGTTAATTGCCGGTAATCAGGACGGGGTGACTATTTTACGGGAGCATGGCTATCGCAATGCGGCGACGGTGATTCCACAGTTGGGCGTGGATGAGGTGTTATTTAAACCGGAACCCCAGCCCGAACTCCGGGCCGAGTTGCAGATTCCGGCGGAGCATTGTGTGATTGGGTTTGTGGGGCGGTTTGTGCCGGAAAAGGGGATTATGACGTTGTTGGCGGCGTTGGCGTTGCTGGGCGATCGCCCCTGGACATTGCTCCTGCTCGGACGGGGAGAGTTGCAAGGGGACATTGAAGCCCAGGCCGCAGCGGCGGGATTGCGCGATCGCCTCCGGATCGTGGCATCCGTGCCCCATACCGATGTGCCCCGCTACATCAACGCGATGGATGTGCTGGTGTTGCCGTCGGAAACCAGTGAGCAGTTTAAAACCCTGACCTCGGTGGGCTGGAAGGAGCAGTTTGGCCATGTGTTGATTGAGGCAATGGCCTGTCGTGTGCCGGTGGTGGGGTCAGATTCGGGGGAAATTCCCCATGTGATTGGCGCGGCGGGGTTAGTGTTTCCGGAAGGGGATGCGGCGGCGTTGAGCGATCGCCTCGCGACCTTGATCGATTCCCCCGCTGAACGGGAACAATGGGCCGAACTCGGCTATCAGCGAGCCATGGAGCGGTACACCAATCTTGCCCTGGCGCGGCAACAATTGCAGTTTTATCAATCCTTGCTTGCGTCTTGAGTTCGTAAGGCTTTCACGAGCCGAAAATCATCCATCACAAAGCCGCCCCCGATATCCGTGACGATCGCATCCTCCACCGTAAACCCCAATTTTTGATAGATCGCGAGGGTTTGCTCGTTGTGTTTATTGACGGTTAAGGTGATGCGATCGCAACCCTGTTCCTGGGCGATCCGTTCAATTTCCGCCATCATCTGCCGTCCGTACCCCTGACCCCGCTGCCCCGCCAGGACATAAAACTTACTCAAAAACAACGATTCACCGTGGGGCTGGACGGCAAAATAACCGATCTCCCCTGCGGCTCCCGTCACGAGGCGATAGTAATATCCCGCTTGGATCTGGGCTGCGATCGCCCTGGGGGATTGGAATCGCTCCAGCATATAGTCCACCTGAGCCATGCCGATGATGGCGGTGTAGTGGTGTCGCCAAATGCGATCGGCCAGGGCTGCGATCGCGGCACAGTCCGCTTCGGTATGAACGGGGTGAAAGGTGAGCATTCTAGAGTCTAAGCCGCATCTGTAAAGTTTATTAGCCAAAATATAACGATTCACAACGCGAGCGCTGCAAAACGCCGATATTCCACAGATTGTTAGAGAAATACTGAACCATCATCCACACGTACCGCAGGGGAATCCCATGGCTGACAGCATTATTCAATGGGTTGAGACCTTACCCGCCGACAACATCACCGTCAAAGTTCTCAAGGCGATCGACTTTATCACGCCCGGCCAATGGGAAAATGTGACGGACTTTGATGCCATGATCGCCACTGTCACGGGGGAAAGCAATCCGCGCACCATCGCCCGCATCCGCGATCGCGCCCAACGCCTTTCCCTCGATCCCCAACAGCCCTATCAACGCACCCTCACCCTCTACAAAACCATCGATAAAGCTGACGGGGCCCTCGCTGCGGCTGCCTTAGCGAATAAGGTGGGAGAAAAAATCAGCTTTCTGGGTTTCCTCAACGCCATCACCCCCAAACCCGACACCGTCCAAAGCATTGATCTCCTTCTCAAAGTCGCCATCGAACTGATCGCCTACTGCCAACTGAACGGCCTACAGCCCAATCCGGTGCAATTTGCCCAATCCTTAGGCGAAAACTATCAAGATGCCGCCCTGATGCGGATGAAAGCACTGGTTTGTATTGATGCTCTCCTACCCTTGGGCACTGATTTTCTCACCAAAATCCATCAGGTAATCCAAGGAACCGACACCAGCGGCATCACCCAAAGCCCGGTATTTTTAGCCGTGAATCAATACCTCCCCGGCAATAACCCTCAGGATAAGGTGGGATTTCTCAGCCAGAGTTTTACGGCGGTGGAAGGGTGGATGTCGGGGTTTGTGGCGAAAACGGGAATTACGCCCGAAAGCATCGCCCAAAGTTTAGGGAATTTTATCCAAATGGCCGATGGCAAACTCGATGTGATTGCGGCGCTGTTGGATCAAACCACAAACTATTACGAACATACGGGGATTCAAACCGTGGCGCGGGCGGTGATCCTTGCTGCCCACGCGCAGATTCAGGCCGAACCGGAGGAGGAAGCGATCGCCGCAATGCAAGCCCCCGAATCAGCCGCATCTGAGGGCGATTATCGGGTG
The DNA here is from genome assembly GCF_028330765.1 of Spirulina subsalsa CS-330. GTDB lineage: Bacteria > Cyanobacteriota > Cyanobacteriia > Cyanobacteriales > Spirulinaceae > Spirulina > Spirulina subsalsa_A. Next base: position 29,427 of record NZ_JAQMTY010000274.1, read on the forward strand.
GGTCAGGCGGTGGAGGTGTGGGATGAGGACGAGGAAGAATGGTTTGAGGCAAAAATCATTAAAGAACGCCTCAAGAAAAATGTGACGCAATATAAAGTTCACTACGTGGGCTATGACGAAGATGAGGATGAATGGGTGGATGGGGATGAGTTGCGATCGCCCGTGGCTGGCCCCCTCGACGATAACGGATATGGCATCGGTCAAACGGTGAAAGTGTGGGACGATGACGAAGAAGAATGGTACACCGCTGTAATTCGCCAAGGCCGTGAGGAAGAGTATTTTGTGCATTATGTGGGCTACGGTTCCTCGGAGGATGAATGGGTTGATCTAGATGAAATAGCCTAGGGCGATCGCGATGCCCATGGGGGTAAGGTCTTGGCCCAGCGTTGACGAGATCATTGCCCTTATTTTTGGAGTACCGTATACCTCTAAAAATTCCTGATGAACTCAGCCATTTTATCGATCAATTGTGGAATTTTCGTCAGGAGCGATCGCCCCGAAAAAGCGGTGCTACAATGGGCAGGTGAGTATAAGAGAATCGGTAAATTCAGCTTGCTTTCAACTTGACAGGTTTTCCCTCGGCTTTTGATAAGCGTCGCTCCGCAATCTTGGCTCTCTACATTCCACTTGATCTAGGAGATAGTTTCTCAATGTCCATTTATGTTGGTAATCTTGCCTACCAAGCAACAAAGGAAGGGATTACCGAAGTCTTTAGTGACTATGGCACGGTAACGCGAGTACATCTTCCCACTGATCGGGAAACGGGCCGGATACGAGGGTTTGCCTTCGTTGAAATGAAGGATGAATCGGAAGAAGCCAAAGCAATTGCTGAGCTTGATGGCGCAGAGTGGATGGGTCGTCCGTTAAAAGTCAATCCTGCCCGACCCCGTACCTAGACTGATGTACCAATGCTCCCTAGGGGGGTAGGGTTAATGGTTAACGGTGATCCTCCTAGCGATCGCAAAAAATGCACAGGATACACCTCTTTTTTGGGGCGGTGCTGCCTGTGCATTTTCATCATGTTGAGACGTTAAATGATGCTGTCTCGTTTGCGAATACACTGGCTCGGACTGTTGTTCCTAGGCGGCTTGATCCTTAGTTTTGGGCTACGAATGAATGCTCCTGTTTTCAGCACCTCTTCCCCAGAAATTCTGTGGGATACCTGGGGTGTCCCGCATATCTACAGTCAAACCCGGACAGAATTGGGCCATGGCTTTGGGTATGCCCAAATGCAGAGCCACGGTAATTTAATCCTGAGACTATACGGCCAAGCGCGGGGCCGGGGGGCGGAATATTGGGGCGAAGACTATCTCGCGGGCGATCGCCTCACCCACAGGATGGGCATTCCACGACGCGCCCAGGCCTGGGAAGCGGCCCAAACCCCCGCAATGCGCGAGTATTTAACGGCGTTTGTGGCGGGGATGAATGCCTACGCGACGGAACACCCCGACGCGATTTCGCCCCAATTTCGCCCCCTGTTGCCGGTGACGGTGACCGATGTGCTGGCCCACCTCAACCGGGCGATTCATTTTCATTTTGTGGTGGGGCCATCGGTGGCGGGGTCGAATGGCTGGGCGATCGCACCCTCGCGCTCAGAATCGGGCCATAGTTTGCTCTTGTCCAATACCCATCTCCCTTGGGGCGGGCTGTTTTTGTGGTACGAAGCGGATCTACACCTGCCGGATCTGAACCTGTACGGGGCGGCGTTGGTGGGGATGCCGATGTTGGCGGTGGGGTTTAATGATCATCTGGGGTGGACGGCCACCGTCAACACCTATAAAGGCTGGACAGATTATGATCTTTCCCTTACAGCAGGGGGCTACCGTTGGGATGATGCGATCCAGCCCTTTGATACCGAGGACATCATTCTGAAGGTGAAACAGGCCGATGGGACGCTCCGGGATGAACCGTTGACCGTGGAGCGATCGCGCCATGGCCCGATCATTCAGAAAACCGAGAACAGGGCTACGGCGCTACGGGTGGCAGGTTTGGAAAAGGCGCGGATGCTGGATCAACTGTGGGCGATGGGGACGGCCCGCGATCGCGCCGAATTTGAAGCCGCCCTCACCCAGCAACAACTGCCGATGTTTAATTTTTTGACGGCAGACCGCAACGGCGAGATTTTCTATATTTTTAACGGTCTAGTCCCCGTCCGGGCGGGGGGGAATTGGCGCGACCATCAACAGCCACAACCGGGCAACACCGCCGCGACTCTCTGGACGGACTACCATCCCTACGCTGACCTGCCGAAGGTGGCCAACCCGGCCAATGGTTGGCTCCAAAACACCAATGATCCCCCCTGGACGACGACCATCCCCGCCACCCTGGCCCCGGCAGATTTCCCGGCCTACATGGCCCCGCCGAATCTGACGGGGGCCTTGAATCTCTTGCGGACACAGCGATCGCTCCACCTGATCCAATCCCAAGACCGCTGGAGTTTGGCGGAACTGGTTCAGGCTAAATTTTCGACTCGGATCGAATTGGGCGATCGCCTCGTCGATGCCCTGATTGCCGCCATTCCAACCGACCCCGATCCCCTCCTCCAAGCCGCCGCCACCGTGCTCCAAGGCTGGGATCATCACGCCAACGCCGACAGTCGCGGCATGGCCCTCTTTGCCCAATGGTGGGCGGCCATGCCCCCGGATGCCTTCGCCGTCCCCTGGGATGCGGCGCAACCCTTAACCACCCCGGCAGGCTTGGCAGACCCAGCCACCGCCCTGGCGACGCTCCGGGATGTTGCCCAAGCCATGCAATCCCATTGGGGGCGGCTGGATGTACCCTGGGGAGAGTTTATGCAGCTTCGGGTGGGGGATCGGGTGCAGCCGGGCCGTGGGGCAGCGGGAGCCGTGGGGAGTTTTGCGGTGATTGATAGCATTCCGGGGTCGCAGCCGGGTGAGCCGTGGCGGGCGGTGGGGGGTGATAGTTTCATTGCGGCGGTGGAATTCAGTGACCCGGTGCGGGCGTTGGTGTTGAACCCCTACGGCAATGCAACCCAGCCGAATTCTCCCCATCGTGGCGATCAGTTGGCCCACTATCGTCACGGGAAATTGCGGGAGGCTTGGCGCGATCGCACCACCATCGAAGCCCACCTCGCCAGCCGTACAATTCTTGATTCACTCTCTCCAATGCCCTGATGTTTCTCTTTCTCTCGAAATTACTGCCGGTTTTCGTCTATCCCTTGGGGTTGGCCTGTGTCCTGATGGTGGTGTCGTTGGTGCTGGCCTGGTGGCGATCGCGCTGGACGATGCTCCCGATTGCGATCGCCCTCGGAACCCTTGTCATTGCCACCAATCCGGGAGTCAACACCGCCCTGCTCAAGTCTTTGGAATGGCAATACATTCCGGAAGGACGATTACCCAAAGCCGAAGCGATCGTCATCTTGGGGGGCGCGTTGAAGTTTCAAGAAGCCCCTCGCCCCACCTTGGAAGTGACGGAGCGGGGCGATCGTATCCTCTACGCCGCCACCCTCTACCACGACGATCGCGCCCCCCTGATCATCGCCAGCGGCGGGCGCATCGGGTGGCATGGCGAAGAACCCCCCGAATCCGAAGACATGGCCACCCTCCTTAGCCGCTTGGACATCCCCAAAACCGCCATCATCGAAGAACCCCGCTCCCTCAACACCTACCAAAACGCCCTCTACACCAAAGCCATCCTCGACAAAAAAGGGCTAAAACGGATTCTCCTCGTCACCTCCGCCTTTCACATGCCCCGCTCCGTGGCCATCTTTGAAAAGCTCGGCATGGACGTGATCCCCGCCCCCACGGACTTTTACATCACCGATGGCAGTGTGACCGGGACAGAACGCACCCTCGTGGGGAATCTTCTCGATCTTGTGCCGGAAACGGGCCGACTCGCCTCCACCACCGAAGCGATTAAGGAATACATCGGAATTTTGATCTATCGCTTGCGGGGCTGGGCTTAGACGTGAGGCAATGGAAACGATTACGGGGGCGGGGGTTGGAGTTCTTCGAGGATGGTAAACCGGACATGGTTAATCGCCAAATCGCCGATGGAAAGCTGCTCTTTCGTCGTCGCAATGTCGTTGATATAGAGTTTCTCAAAGGGAACACCTTTGCCCATTTCGGCGTGATACCAGGCTAAACCCATGAAAAAGCGCGTGGGATAGGGGCCGCCTTCCACCACGTCATCGGGGTTTGATTCCATCGGTAGCCAGCCGTAGCCCGGTAGATAGAACTCCATCCACACATGGTTAAAGTCCGGTTCGAGGAGTTGACCCCGTTCGAGGGCTTTGGCGGGGCATTTATAACGGCCGACGGTGCGGCAGGCGATGCCGTTGAGGCGGGCGAGGGCGAGCAACACCCCTAGATATTCACCACAGGAGCCAACTCCCCGCGCTAGGGCTACGTCGGGGGTATCGATATGGGGTTTGATGCCGTAGGAGAGGCGATCGTAAACATAGTTGCGGATGTTGTACATTTTCCGCAGCAGGTTCGTTTCGTTGCCGATCGCTTCCTTGGCGGCCCGTTGAATAATCTCCTTATCCATGGCCAGATTGTCGTTGTCCACCAAATACCGGGTTTGGAATGCTTCGGAGAGTTCGGGCACGTTTTCGCCATCTTGGGGGCCGAATTGGTATTTGATGCCCCAGACTTCAAGGGTGGCTTTCCAGCCGAAAATATAGCGTTCGCTGGATTTGAGGGTGTCAAATTTAAATACCGCGAGGCGTTGGCCATCGAGTTCCCGTTCTTCAAAGGGCAGGCCGACGGCTTCGACTGAGCGAATTTTTTGGCGGGGCGTTTCGGCGGGGAGGGCCATGCGCCATTCTAAATCCTGCACTTCCACGGGGTCGAGGGGGGATAATTCCTCGACGTAGGACATTTCGACGAGATAGCCGTTGGAGAGGGCGAGGTTTTGATCGGGATAGTAGGCGAAGTAGAGGGGATGGATGAAGGTGCGATCGCGGTATTGCAGTTCGTGGTTGGGGTTGGCGTTGGGGTTGTCGCGTAGATAGGGTTCCTCTTGGGCGTAGGCCACGTAGAGGACATCCTCGTTAAACGCCAGGCCGGACGGGGCATCAAAGGGGGTCAAGACATTGAATTTCATTTCCCCCGTGGCCCGGTCTAAGCAATAGACACTTTGTTCGATATTGTCCGTGAGCCAGAGTTCTTCGCCATGGACGGTGATGTTTTCGAGACCAATGCCGGGGGCGTAAAAGCGAGTAATTTCGCGGCGCGTTTCCCGACTAAAAATGAGGATGTGGCCCGTGCGCTGACAGGTGACGTAGATTGTCGATTCCCACACGGCAATGCCGTTGAGGGGGTAATACAGACTCAAGAAGCGATGGGGATGGAAGCGATCGGCATCTTCTAAGGAACAAAAATAGATATCTTCCCCTCTGGTAAACCAAAGGGTGTCTTGGGCGATCGCCAATCCCGTTGCACCCACAAAATCTTGCCAACTGTGGGGATTAATAATCCGAGTGTTGTGGGTGTGGGCTTGAATCTCCAAGAGATACCCTGTTGTGGAATCCAAGGCGTATAGCACATCTTTGTGAAAGGCAATGCCATGGATGGACGCTGCTGCAAGAGGATGAATCGTCTGAGAAGACGGAGCAGACGCTGCCAAAGTAGAAAGGGACGAATCGGGAATCATGCTCAGTGGGCGTGAAGAAACAGCAGTAGATTCACTGTCAGAAAGTGACGTTGACGGTAAACCCCCAAGTTAGCAGATACTCCCACGCTCTCACTGCTTAAAGTGAACTTTCTCTCGTTGGACGTTTATTCTCCAGTTCAGTTACAACAAGACTAGAGAACGATCAGGGTGCCATGAGCGTAGGATTCATAAGTCCACTTTATTTTTTCTGTCTGATTCCGATACTTTATAGGGACAAACATAGGTCATGCCGTATTTAAACCGTACATCGCGCCGAATTTCACGGGCTATTCTCGGAGGCAGTGTTGCCCTGATGACCCTACTCGCTCCGGTGGTTGTTGCCTCCGAGGGTGCGATCGCCCAAAACTTACCCAGCCTAGAACAATGGCAAGAAGCCGGGTTCACCCCCGCCGTCGATACCTCTCCCCAACGCAGTGATGTCGGCGGCACACGCGGTGGCCCCACCGAAACCGCTACCCCTGCCACAGAGGCCACCGATCTGATGGCCCTTGTTCCCAATTACAATCGCTTTGGTGTGACGGTACTTGATAATCCGCACCTCTTGGTCTATCTACCGAAGGCCAGCACCAATCGGATTGTGCGCCTTGAAATCGAAGCCGTCACCGTTGCAGACTCCGAAAATGGTGGCACCACCCAACATCAATTTGTTCATGCCCAAGAATGGGAAGTGGGTCAAAACGGCGGCATTATGGATTTGAGTTTGCCCTCCTCCATTCCCCATGCGGAGCATCCCCAGGCCCAGCGATCGCTCCTCCAAGCCAACACAGACTATCGTTGGGTCGTCTTGGTCTATGACAACACCGACGCGATTACCGGCAAAGTAGAGGGCTACATTCGCCAAATTGAAGTAGACCAAGTCCCATGGCGCAATGCAGACCCTAACACTCCAGTCATTGCCGACTACCTCAGCAGCCTATCCCCCCATGACCAAGGCACATTCCTATTTCAGAATTTTGTGTGGTACGACGCAGTGAAGGCCCTAGCCAACGCCTACCAAGATGATCCAGTCGCCACCGAAGCCGATTGGAAACAAGTCTTGAAATTGACCGGCTTAACGGATGCCCAAATCAACACCGTACTCACACAAATGTCCCAAAATCGCGACTTCATCCAAGGAGATGCTCTCCTGTGATTTAAAAATCTCCCGGCTTCAGGACGGGGGATTTTTGGTTCAATCAACTACCCTGATTCAACGCAGCGAAAAAATGGTCTAAGAGGCTGTTTGAAACGTTAAACTCAGATCCACAGCATGAGCCTCACTCAATGGCAACAAGGGGCTTAAGCCCCTTGCCTCTCTACTCAAGACACTTTTTGAACAACCTCTAAATCCTGCCCAACCCATACGATCAAGCACCATCAATGCACCGCATTGATCACGAAGAAAACCCTCTAGGGTCAGCTAGAGGGTGATAGTCCATCAGTCAGGGTAATATCGAGGACAGGCAGTGTAATCGGTTGGATTGGGTTACATCGTCTGTCTCGCTCCCTATTGATTTAGACTAGGGTAAAGTTGTGAAAAAGCCGTGAAAGATGGGCCGGATTGACGCAAAAAGGCTGTTTTTTTTTGCATTGTCTGATTTCTGGACTTAACGGGGCTAAATTCTCACTGAACTCTATAGCGATCCTAAATCAATCGGAGATCTGATCTCCTCATCAACAAGGGGCTTAAGCCCCTTGCCTGTTCGTGAATCAAATAGGATTGCTATAAATTCTAATTGGAGTGGATCATTTCTACTATGGGGGTGGTGAAGTTGAGGATGTGGCGGCATCGGGACGGGCGATCGCTTCTGAGGCGGTGATACTCTCCCCCTGAAACCCGAAAGACCACAAAGCGGCGGCGGCTTCACCCTGGGTGACTGTTTTTTTCGGTTGTAGTAATTTTGTATAGCCAAAGGCGCGGCGTAAATTGGCGCGATCGCCATTGTCATAATCGGCCAACAGCGCCGGAAACACCGCAGGATTGATTTGGTCGCTGTCTTGAAAACCCCAGGTTTGCTGCACATTTTGGAGGGATGCGGTGGGTAACGTTGTGCGCTGATCGAGGGGGACTTTCCACAGCAGCAGCGTTTCACGGCTTAAGGGGGCATCGGGTTGAAACAGGGTAACATCGCTACCGCTGAGGCGCGAGGGAATCATTCCCGCTTCGGCGAGACCTTGAATGATGGCAAAATCCGGGTCGCTGGTGGGCACATCGGCGAAAATGGGCTGGCTGCTGGGGGTGGCGGGGCGGATTTGTTTCGTGGGGCGATCGCGGTAGATGCGGTTATGGGTGGTCAATAGCCAGCGGGCAAAGGTGCGGCGGGGAATGGTGGCATCGGGTTGAAACGAGGTGGGAATCGCGCCTAATTGGATCAAATCCTCCCCAAAGTTCGGGAGGGTGGCATTGGCAACCGGTTCCTCTGGGCTGGGTGGCGATGGACTCTCGGAAGGTGCGATCGCCGCCGTGCGATAGTCCAACCGGAATCGATTCGCCTCCGGAAACGTCAGGGTAATTTGGGTATCCCCCTGGGCCATAGTCAGCCCTGCGGTATCCGCTTGAAAGGCTTCGGTCACTGTCCAACCCTTATTTTGGAGAAACTGACGGTAAAAGCGAGCAATCTGCGCCGGATTCGCTGCCACTTCCCACAGGGTTTCTCCTGTGCCAACACCGAGGCGATAACTGGCCGTTAAGAGTTCGGCTTGGGGGTAGCGGGGCACATCATCCGGGAAGCTTTGGGGCAGCTTCACCGTGTCATCTACGATGTCATCCGCCGGGGGTGGGCTGTCGGCGGGGGTGGGGCTGGGATTGGGGGTTGGCGTAGCGGCGGGACTGGGCGCAACGGCAGGAGCTTCGGCCTGATCGAGCAGTTGAGGGTCAGGGGCAAACCACTGTTGAGCGGTGCGATCGCCACTACAACCCGCCACCCACAACAGCATTAACCACCCACTCCATCGAGACACCGTTCGCTTAGAGATCCGTACCAAGGGTGTCGTTTGTCGCAGGAGTGTAGATTTCGCGGGGGAAGTCTTCCGCATCAAGACAGGACGAAATCGCATTTTCCGGTTCGAGGGGCAGTTCTGCACTCAGTCCCACCACACAGGCAGAGTAACGTAGGGGCAACAAACTCCGCCGACAATGATCGAGGGCAGACAACGCTACCTGCTCCACATTCCCCACCCGTGACGCTTGGGGTTCAATCACATAGGTATTGATATCCACCACGCATTCCGCCAGTTCCACCGGTCGCCGCACCCGGAAACAGGCAAACAGGGCATTTTGAGCGGGAATGGTGGTAAAGGCATCAATCCCCGCCACACAGCCGGAAAAGTCAGTGGGTTCGAGCGCCATCGCACAAGCGACCTTGGTCTGCTCATCAACAACCCCGACGCTGCTTAGCTCAAAGGCACATTGTTGAAATTCACGGGGCTGGTATTCGCGCCGATATCGCGATGCCTCACTGGCGGTGGCACTAAAGGTTGTGAGCGGCAACGCAACAATGGTACTCAGTGCTAGTACTCGTTGAATAAAACCTCGCATAGTGACGCAATTGCTCGTAACTAGGGTGGATAATTTCACAATACTCAGTCCAGTAAAGCATATCTTGCCGAAGACCGGGAATCCAGGCGTTGTCTTGCCTAGAGAAATTGTCAGATCACGGAGGGGGGATTTGTATGATCGATTACAGAACCAGAAATGAGGTGCGTTAACCTTGAAGGCGACGGGGAATCAGTTTGAGAGCGATCGCAGTCTATCCCAATCCAGAATACGGCAAAACACATTAGATTCAGCCTCTTTCCCACCGCGAAACCATTACCGAATCACACCTTAGAAAATTTTAAGTCCCACTTTACCAAGGCATGATAAAGTGGGAAAGCTTCATTCACAAAGCTACAGTATTGGGTAAAAGCGTTTCGTACAGTGATTACTGACTCAATGCTGTGCTAGTGGGGCCCTTTGCTTGGGTATTGTGGGGTGCAACCGTTCGCAAACTCGGAAACAGAAAGTGATTTTCTTCGACGTACTGTGCGCCGAACAGTCCTTTTTCTGCCCAGAAGTATCGATCGGTGGTGTGCTCATTCCGGCGGACGACGAGAACAGCGGGAGGTGTAATGCCCTGGGAGGCAATAAACTTACGTGCTGCTGTCACTGGTTTATCTTCGCCACTTTCTAGATTATACTGGGGTACTAACTCTAGAATTTTACGTCCTTCTTGGCGGCGACGGCTTTTCCGTTTACGTTTCCTTGCCAATCTAAGTACCTCCTGACCTCAATTGTGTACTGTAGTTATAGCTACAAAATTCGAGCACAGCATACCAAATCTAAACCCAAAAATCAATAGTGCTGATGTCTTTTTTTGATTAAGCCTTTTTTCCCTGGGTCATGGCACTAGACGTTGCCCATGATGTGGAGTGCTTGATTCAGTTTTCTCGATATTTTGCAGCGCTCACTATTAAAGAATCTAGCATAGTCCCCTAAGATTGTTATTCTTCTTTAACATTTTGTAGAAATGTCGCTTAGTTTACTAGGAAGGACAGGTTCACCCTGGTCGCATCCCGAATTCTCCGGTGTCTATGCTTATTCCGGCTAGTCCAGAATTTATTCAATTGTGCCAAGCCCAAGTGACGCTTTTGGCTCAGAGCCTGCGTGCAACTTGGTGCGCTGTGTATTTAACGGAAAATTGGATTGATGGGCTGCAACCTCAACTGCATCCGGTGGCCGAATATCCCAGTGCTGCGTCTGCCTCAACGCCATCAGCACCCTTGGCGATCGCCCCCTCTGCTCCCGCTCCTCCCCCCTCTAACGTTGCCCCGACCCCGGAACCGAGCACCCAGCCGCCACCGGTCACCGAGCCGGATCTATCCCGCTCTACGCCTTGGCAAGATTCTGTGTTGTGGGGCAGACGGCAGGTTATTTTTCCCTTGCTGCATCAGGGTTTGGTGATGGGATTGCTGGTGGCCCGACGGGAAACCCAGGCTTGGCAAACGTCGGAACTGGGGCAGTTTAAGCAGGGTGCTCAAGCCCTGGCCATTGCCTGTTTTCTCGATCAACAACATGGCCAAGCGCAACAAAAACTGACCCATCATTATCACCAACTCCAGCAGCAGCGCGATCGCCTGGATGATCTCCTCCATCAACTGCGCAATCCGATGACAGCCCTGCGCACCTTTAGTAAGTTGCTCTTAAAACGTCTTTTGCCGGAGGATCGCAACTATCCCGTGGCGGAAAATATGCTCCGGGAGAGTGATCATATTCAAGCGTTGCTGCGTCAGTTTGATCAATGGCTCGCGGCGTGGGAATCGCCGCCCCCGGTGTTAACGGGGAGTCCTGAGCCTTATTTGTTACCCAGTCATCGGGCAGGCGCATCGGAGCAAAATTCATCCCACTCGGTTTCGCCCCCCACGACGCTGCACTATGAAGCCGTGCCGCTGTCGTCGTTTTTGGTGCCGTTGGTCGAGTCCGCGCAGGCGATCGCCGCTGAACGTCAGATCACGATTGAGGTTGATCCACCGAATCTGTGGCCCGCCGTCTGGGTGGATGCGGCAGCATTGCGGGAAGTGGTGGGAAATCTGTTGGACAATGCGGTGAAATATACGCCCGATGGGGGACGGGTACGGGTGAGGATGCAGGGGAATGCTGAACAATGTGGGATTGCGATCGCAGATACCGGGGTGGGGATTCCCCCGGCGGATCACAACCGCATTTTTGATCGCCGCTATCGGGGAATTCAAGCCCAGGGCGAGATTCCCGGTACAGGGCTAGGGTTAGCGATCGCCAAAGAACTCACCGAACAAATGCAAGGCCACATCGAACTGCAAAGCCCCATTTACAGCGATCCCGACGCACCCGGCACCTGTTTTACCCTGTGGCTGCCGCTGTGATCCACCCTAATGGCGAATCTTGAAATCTAAACTGAAAATCATATTTTTTGTGAATAAATGTTAATTTGCGGAATTTTGTAGCCATTGTTACAGAATTACCTGGTAAATTAAAAGGGTGAGGACTAAGCAATCGCTCACAAACGCTATTCTTCTCAGTCATTCGGAGGTTTCCCATGAATACCCAAAATCAAGCCCGTGCAATGATGATGCGCCACACCCATAACATCCGCAATCGCCAGCAATCCATGCTCGATCGCACCGCTTCTGAAATGGGTCTCGATCTGGACAGCAATCAATACACCAACGCCATCCAAGGTAAACCCAGTTCCGCTTCGCGCCTCAGCTATGACCGCAGCAACTCAGCCATGAGTTAGTCGCGATCGCTCTCCATCCCAGAGAGCGCATCTTGACCCCCACCCGACATCTTTTTCTCACTCACCCTATTTTCTGATTGGAGATTTATCCTATGAATACCCAAAATCAAGCCCGTGCGATGATGATGCGTCACTCTCATAACATCCGCAATCGCCAGCAATCCATGCTCGGTCGCACCGCTTCCGAAATGGGTCTCGATCTTGACCCCAATCAATACACCAACACGATTCAAGGCAAGCCCAGTTCAGCGTCCAGCCTCAATTATGACCGCAGCAACTCAGCCATGAGCTAATCTCCTTCCTGCGCTTCAGCGTCAGCATTCCGATCTTTTCCGGTGGCTGCGCGATTGACCATCTTTGACTGAAGCGACCTGAAATTAATTCAACCTTCCTTCCCTTAAATTTTCTCCCTAAACCCAGACGTTCTTGGTGAGCGGCTGGGATCTTTATTGGGCGTTATCGATTTGAGATTCCTTAATCCCAGCGGTGTTGTCGAGCTTCAGAGACAATTTCTTGGGCTTCTTCTAGGGGAATATCGTAACGATCGCTGAGAATTTTGGGAATGCGATCGCAAGCCGCATTAGAATTCAAAGCGTATTGCTGGGAATAATACGGCAACGCCGCGTGACATAAAAACGGTGACGGTTTTGCCTTGAGTTGTAGCGGTTCAAGGTTGAGAACCTCGCGTAAATTGACAAAAAATAATAACGCCCCCCCCAGATCAGCATCGCCCAGATTAGCACCCTTAAGAAAAGTACAGTTGAGGTCAGCATCGCGGAGGTTGGCATAGCGGAGATCAGAATCCCGAAGATTGGTATATCTAAGATCAGCCCCCTTTAAACTGGCATATTTCAGCAATGCACCATTGAGGTTCGCGCCGCTGAGGTTAGCCTGGATCAAATTCGCACCACTCAAGTCAGCCCCACTCAAGTCAGCACCACTCAGGTTCGCGCTACTCAGATCAGCGCCGCTCAAGTCAGCCCCACTCAGGTTCGCATCACAAAAGTTCGCCCCGTTGAGATCAGCCCCTCGAAAGTCGGCAGTCCCGGCATGGCGATCAGGCCGGCGAAAACATCTCACCAAAAAAGCTACGCCGATAACCGTCACGATGACTTCAAAACTGCCGATGGGAAAATTACGACGTGATTCAGTCGAATTGCCCGTCTCGTTCTGGATGCGGTTGCTGTCATCCGGTTGAAGCGCCAGAGCCGGGAGCAGAGAAAGCCATCCCACCAGCGTCAGTAAAACTGGCGTGGCGATCGCACCAAGCCCCCATTTTGGGGTGAACTTGTCTGGTTGTCGCCACTGTTTCAATCGCACCCGCATCACTAAAACTCCTTCAGCATTAATCTTAGTCTGGCTTCCCAAATTCAGAAAGGCACTCAGGTTTATGCTGACTTAAGACCCTGGTTTACGTCAATACTTTAAGGATTACAATTAAAATCATCATATTCACTTAACTCCCTACTGATATTTCTGCGATCGCCCCTCAAAAAAATATTCATCACGTTGCTGAAATTGATTAACAAATGTCCTAGACAAGGCGACGATCAGCATTTAATCCGGGTCATCCGATGGCCCCTTGTGGATCATTTTTGGTCTGATTTTGATTCTAAAATTGAGTAATTGGCAGCACTTTTTTCGGGTTTGAGAAAAAGGCTAGCGATGACAATGCCAATAATGGCTAACAGTGCCATGGGATAAAACACATAGTTATAGGTTCCAAACAAATCCCGAATGCGGCCAGTGACCACTGTGCCAATTAATGCACCAATGCCATAGGCTGTGAAAACAATGCCGTAGTTTTGAGCATAGTGGTCAGGGTTAAAAAAGCGCAGGGTAATAGTGGGAGCCATGGCTAACCAACCCCCTAAGCAAAACCAAAAGAGACAAAAAGCAATGAGAAATGTGGCGACCTGACCCGTGCGAGCATTAATCATTAAAATGCAAGCGATTAAAATCAAGATGTAAGAAAAAATTGCGATGTGGTGAGGCTTGAAGTGATCGCTTAACCACCCGAAAAGCGGACGACTGACACCATTAAAGACAGCAAAGAGTGAGACGCTAGCGGCTGCAATTGTCGGGTTGATCTCAATAATCTCTTCTCCCACTGGACTGGATATCCCAATGGCACTTAATCCGATAATTGTGCCAATCGCATAACAAACCCAGAGTCCATAAAACGAGTGACTTTTGAATAAACTGGCAGGATAGTGTGAGGCTAAGATCGGTTGTGTTGAGGCGATCGCATGGGCAGGATGCCAACCCTTAGGGGGTAACTTCAAGGTGAAGGCGATCGCCACAATGATGGCGATAAATGCCATACCGAGAACCCGCAAGGTCGGGCGGACAGTGTAGGCACTAATGAGGTAATTGGCCAGCGGTGCAGTGATGAAGGGGGACAGACCAAAGCCAACGATGGTCAACCCCATGGCTAATCCTTTTTTGTCAGGAAACCAACGCGCCACCACCACCATCGGCACGCCATAGGTAATCCCCACGCCAATACCCGCGATCGCACCATAGGTGAACACTAACCCCCAAATCTGGGTCGAAAAACTGGACAGAATATAACCTAAACCGACAATAATCCCACCAATTGCCGTTGTGCGTCGTGTGCCAATCCGAGGAATATAAAACCCTGCGATCGGCATTGTTGCCGCGTAGAAAACCAGGGCAACGGTATAGGGTAAGAGGCTTTGGGTTGTGCTAATCCCTAGCTCATTTTGTAAAGGAGTTCTAAAAATACTCCACGAGTAGACAGTGCCTAAGCACAGTAAAATAATGATTCCCAACAGAATCAAAAACCATCTGCCCTGCTCGGCAGGCTGACCAAAGAGGGTTATTTGGGGTTGAGAAAGCGGGGGACGCTCCATAGTTTTCCTCGAAAAATTAGAATCTTATCAAGGATGAGTCAAAAAAGCACATTATTATTCACAAAATTTTCAGAATTTGGGGTGGTACGGTAGCCATCAAAGCGGTGAAGATCTTCAGAATTCGCATCAAAGCGGAAAGCATCTTTGGTTTGGCTGCATTCCCATCGGTTTTGCTCGGTTGAGGGTTCGGGGTTAATCGGGGGCGATCGCGGTGAACAGGGCTGAATAATCATCCTCTTGATGGCCAGATGCGATCGCAGTTTTCAGCACAGTAATGACCCCCTGCACAAGATCATTTTGATACCCAGGGGTCGCGTCTTGAAATAATGCCATGTCTTTTAAAAGATGTTTGGTCGGAAAATTCGGATTGGTAAAATCCTCGTCAACCATCCGCTGTAATTTCTTATCAAAGGTAGGGGCATACAGCGCACTCTCGCGCAAGATATTCATGAAAATATCGACATCTAACCCTTCAGTTTGGACAAATTTCAAGCTCAGAGCAAACGCCGTAGTTAACGAGCCAATCAATTGATTGAGGGCTAATTTTAAGGCTGCCGCTGCGCCAATTTTGCCCACATGAATCGGCTTTTCCCCCAAGACCTTAAAGAGCGTCGTGTAGTTCATGTATTGCTGGGGCATGTCGCAGCCCACCATCACGAGCAATGTCCCAGCTTTCACTTGGGGAATGCTGCCCAACACTGTTGCTTCTAAATAGTCACCGCCAGCGGCGCGAATTTTAGCGGCTAAATCCCGACTTTCTTGGGGGGCGATCGTGCCCATTTGAATGAAGGTCTGACCCGCTATCTGTTTGGTAACGTCGTCTTGCCACAATACTGCATCAATGGCGGCGCGATCGCTCAGCATCAAAATCACCACCTCCGCCGCCTGCAACACCTCCGCCGCCTGGGTGGTGGTTGTGCCGCCTGCGGTTGCGATCGCCTCTAACTTACTCACAGTACGATTGTACGCTGTCACCTGATGCCCCGCTGCAATGAATCGCAGTGCCATCGGTTCACCCATCAACCCCGTTCCCAAAAGCCCAATCTTCATCGCCTGATCCTCTTCCCATGCACAATCACTCGGATTCTACCGTGAGACGACCCCACCGCCTCGATGATTATCGACCGGCGGACTGTGCTCCAGTCGGGGGAGTCCGGGACAAAAACCATTAAGAAACACGAACTTTTCCATAAGAATAGTGATAATTCCCAAGTTTTTCACAAGCTTGCGGACACAATAAGCCTATATAGCAATCCTAAATCAATTGGAGATCTTATCTCCTCATCAACAAGGGGCTTAAGCCCCTTGCCCGTTCATGAATCAAATAGGATTGCTATAGTCACGTCCTTTGAGATTCGGAGTTATAAACATGCCACTAATCTGGGATGATTCTTTAAAGATTGGTATTCCTGAAATTGATCAGCAGCATAAACAACTCATCGACCAAATGAACTTGTTGGTTGAAGCGATGAAGAACAATAAAGGTCAAGACGAAATTCAAAAAATTATTAATTTCTTAGATCTCTACGTGAGACAGCATTTTGGCTTTGAGGAACAGTGTATGCACCGCTACAAATGCCCGATCGCTCAGACGAATGATCAAGCTCATCAGCAGTTCATTGCGAACTACGAGGAGATTAAGACAGAATTTGCCAACCGTGGCCCTAGCTTTGTACTGGTGTTGCAAATTAATCAAAATCTTCTCGACTGGTTTATTAACCATATTCGCAAAATTGATACCCAGTTAAAGCCATGTATGCCAGCATCCACCCAAACCTTTGCTTAATGGCTCTTTTCACGTCGTGCAGCAGGGGGGTTGATGATGGAGTCCTCTCTTTGGACTTGCTGATCCATAAATCAAATTGCGAGTCTGGCTCTGGCAAGAGTGAGTCAGAGGCTCACACTACTGTCGTAACACAGCTAAAATAAGGCTTTGTTGTAGGGTGGGTTAGGCGGCTTAAACTCCCGCCATCACTGCAATCTAGCAATTCGCCGTAACCCACCGATTAACGTGTGCCACGACACTACGCACACGACCACGACAGTCATCCTCTGTTGTGCGAGCGTCTCGCTTGCTACCCTGATCATCCAGAAGATATGCAAGCTATAGCAATCAACAAGGGCATTAGGACAGGCAAGGGGCTTAAGCCCCTTGTTCTAGAGTCTCTGAATGTCCTAACCGCTCTGGCTAGTGCTATATATAGGTCAACATTGGCGCGTTAAGTATGAGCAGTTGTTCTCTGACCCGCACAGAATGTTAAAAACTCTATTTACAAGCTACTAGAGTCAAGGCTCTCAGCTTCACCGGCGGTTTGGGGTAAATGGAGGCCGCATTCTTGTTTCATGCCCTGAAAGCGGGTGTCGCGCTCGTGGGTATCGTCATCCATCAAGGGCCGACTCGAATGCCAATCGCCTACGGTGGTATAGCCTAGATCAAAAAATGGATGATAGGGCAAATTATGGCGCATCAAATAGTCATAAATGTCTTTGGCGTTCCAGTTCAAAATCGGCAGAATTTTGTGTAAATCCCCTTGGCGGTTGACAAAGTTGAGGGTGCGGCGGTGTTGGGTTTGGTTGCTGCGGAGTCCGGCGAGCCAAGCGGTGGCTTTGAGGTCTTGGATTGCCCGTTGCATGGGTTCTACTTTGCGAATCTGGTCGTAGCGGTTGAGGGCTTCGAGGTCTTTTTGCTCCCAGAGTTTGCCGTAGAGGGCTTCCATGCGGGCGGGGGAGAGGGTGGATTGGTACACCTTGAGGTTGAGACGGAGGCGCTGCTGGAGGTCTTCGGCAAAGCGATAGGTTTCTGGGGGCAGATAGCCGGTGTCAATCCAGATGACGGGAATGTTGGGAATGATGGAGGTGACGAGGTGGAGCATGACGGCGGCTTGAATCCCGAAGCTGGTGCTCATGACGGCACCGCTGCCAAAGGTTTGTCCACTCCAGGTCACGATGTCTTGGGCTGTGGCTCGCTCAAATTGGGAGTTCAGCGCGTCTAGGTTGAGGTTGGGAGAGGGGGCGGTGACGGTCATAAGCAAGTCTGAGATAGCACAATAAACGGTCGGGCTGGGGGCTAGGCAGCGGGGGATAAAACGGTGAGCATGGCTGTAAGCTTGGGTTTGTGGGAGCGATCGCAACCCTGTCGCCCCACCGAACCATGACAAGACTGCGGCATGATCAGGGCGATCGCCCACGGGGTTAATCCGAATTCACAAGTTTTCTCAGTGTACACCGATTATCCAACCCGAAAAGTGGGGAACAGGGTGGTAACATCCGACCCAGTGACCCCTTCAATCCCTGGCAAAAGACCCTCTGTGGGCCCTAACGGTCTTGGATCATCAAGTACGGTTGATTGTGTTCGCCTTTGTAGATTTGCGTCGGGCGGAAAATCCGGTTCGCGTCCAATTGTTCGCGCCAATGGGCTAACCAACCGGCGACCCGTGCGATCGCAAAAATCGGCGTAAACAAATCCGTGGGAATTCTTAATTTGCGATACACCAACCCGGAATAGAAGTCCACATTGGCATAGATCCCCTTCTGACCGAGGCGCGATTCCACCTCTTTTTCCAGTTCGATCGCAATGTCATAGAACGGATCATGACCCATCTGTTCAAACAGCCGTTCCGCCAGGGCTTGCAAAATCGTTGCCCGGGGGTCTTTGACCTTATAAACCCGATGTCCAAACCCCATGATCCGTTTTTTCTGCGTGACGCAATCATCCACATAGGCTTTGATATTGTCCACCGAGCCAATTTCTTGCAGCATCTCGATCACCTCCTCATTCGCGCCACCGTGGAGTGGCCCGGCTAAGGTTCCCACCGCTGATGCCACCACCGCATAGGGGTCGGTCATCGTTGAAGCCGTCACCATAGCCGAAAACGTCGAAGCGTTGATGGTATGTTCGGCATGGAGCAAGAGACAGACATCAAAAACGCGAGCGGCGATCGTATCCGGAACCCGCTCCGTCAGCATATAGAGAAAGTTGGTGGAATAGTCCAGGTCATCATTGGGCTGGATCGGGTCGTTCCCTTTGCGCATCAGTTGAAACGCTGCCACCATCGTGGGGATTTTCGCCAACAACCGCACCACCGCTTCCCGAATGTACTGGGGATCATTCAAGGCCCGCCGTGAGTAGAAGAGTCCCAGGGCTGCTGCTGAGGTTTGCAGTGCATCCATCGGATGCCCAGACTCTGGAAAACATTTCATCATGTCTCGAATCCGATACTTAATCCGACGATGAAACCGAATTTCCGTTTCAAAGGCATTCAGTTCATCCGCCGTGGGAAGCTTACCCCAGATCAAGAGATAGGCCGTTTCTAAAAAGGTGCTTTTTTGGGCCAGGGCTTCAATCGGAATCCCACGATATTCTAAGATTCCTTGTTTGCCATCGACGTAGCTAATGGCAGATTGGGCCGCTGGCACGTTCTCTAGGCCAGGGATATATTCACAAGCGGTCATAGCGTTTCCCTATAAACGAGCAAAAATCTTCTGACGTTAACTTACCCTATAACTGAGACTCTGTGGTGAATGGGTGGATTAATTTCAAGATTCCGACCCGGTGTTTCGGTAAAGTGTGGTGAGTGATACAAAACTGCAATTTAGTTGATCCTGGTGCAAGAATTCCCTGTGATTCTGTTGGTATGAATGCAGTGTTTGAAGGTCTTGGGGTGAGGATAAATGCTCTGACGATGGGGCTATTTGAGTGATAGTGATCCTCTGTGGGGCTGCCATGAATGGGTGAGGAGCGATCGCACTTTTTGAAGCATCAAAATTGGATCGTTTTAGGTTCAAAGTCGTTTTTAAATCACCCGGTCAGTGAGGGTGTCAATGGAGATCAAGATGATGAGTCACGGCGCTTAACGACGGAATGCCCTATTTTCTGGTCATTAATAATGCTGACTTTTCCCCCGGCGCAGATGGGTTTCAGGATGCATTATTTATGAATGGGGGGTGTTGTTTTTGACGCGATCGCTGGTGGCCTCTAGGAAGTTGGTGACGACTTGGAGTAATTTATGTACGCCGTCACTGCCCCCAGCAATGATGCCACCGGTGAGCAAAACATCCACCAGTTCTATACACAGTTGCTGAAAGGGTTGCACGGCTTCGAGATCCACGAGGAGGGCGAGCGATCGCACCCCACTCGCACTGATTAAAAGGCCGAGGATCAGGGCTGACCAGAGGGCGATCCGGGTGGTTTCGGCGCGGTAGTGCGATCGCTTTTTTTGGAGGGTTTGCACCTGAATCATCGCCGCGTTGAGGGCATCAGGATCGGGGGAATCCGATTGTTGGCAAGCGGTGAGGGCGGCTTGGGCTTCGTTGAGGGCAACGGTTAAGGCTAATTCATCGGGATCGCGCCAAGTGGTGACAAAAATTTCTAGGGAGCGTTCCAGGAGTAAGGAGATTATGAACAGCAGTGATAACACTTGGCTGATTTCGTCGAGGCCAAAGGGTGTGACGGCCAAAGGGGTGAGGGGGAGCCAGGTGGGGGTCGCCACAATGAAGGCAATGCCCAAGCCAAATAGAATCCACTGCGATCGCTTCACCATGCCAACACCCTTAAACGTGAAATGCCCTTCATTTTACGCTGAATCCCATCACGCTAGCGGCCGGATTCGCACAGTTCACAACATCCAATTCGCTACACTGAAAAGCAAACAATTTTGATCCATCGGGTCAGATCAACCCATTTATACCGAGGCAGGAGAGCAGCATGATTCCGGGTGAACTTTTGATCGAAGCGGGCGATATCGTTTTAAATGAAGGCCGCGAAACGCGATCGCTCAGTGTCGCCAATCAAGGCGATCGCCCCATTCAAGTCGGCTCCCATTTTCATTTTTACGAGGTGAACGCTGCCCTGAACTTTGATCGCGAAGCGGCCTGGGGGATGCGGCTCAATATTCCAGCGGGGACGGCGGTTCGCTTTGAGCCGGGGGATGAAAAGGCGGTGGAATTGGTGGCCTTGGTGGGCGATCGGGAAGTGTATGGCTTGAATGGTCGGGTGAATGGAACGCTCAACCGCTAGACCGTTAGCGATTTTGAGTTCATCGCACAGTAAGCCCTCACCCCCAGCCCCTCTCCCCGGTGGAGGGCTACTGCTTATACACAAACTGCTCTTAACGATGTTCACCTTCTCTCGATCCCCCCTAGCCCCCCTTAAAAAGGGGGGAACGAAAAAAAGTCCCCCTTTTTAAGGGGGATTTAGGGGGATCAAACGCAGACGAGGCCA
>NZ_JAQMTY010000275.1 GCF_028330765.1 Spirulina subsalsa CS-330
ATTAAAGGACTCGCTGTCGCTCGATTTGTTTGTTGGTGCAAATTCATCTCGCCACTAAAAGGCACGTCCGCCGTTACCTTCGGTAACTCTACTCGGACTCGCTTTATAGTGGGAGTCTTCTTTGCACATTTTAAGATAACGGGTGATGTAGCTGCTGACCTGCCCAATGGCAAAGCTGATGGCGGCTCGGCGATAGTAGCTGGGGAACTTGTAAAATACCCCATCCATGGACGGATACTTGACCACAGGATGTTTAGCGGTTGCGTGGATTAAACGCTCTACCGCAGGGATTTGTTGCTGTGAGGATAAACCGCCCAACTCTGACCAATGGGTGAAGACAATGCCTACCAAATACCGACAGAGCCGACGGTAGACTTTCACCGTTTCGCCAAACAGAACACGCTGTTGGGCGGTTGGGTTTAATGTCCACTTATCGGTTCTGATGATTTTGGTGGGCTTCTTGACTTTCATCGAAGGATTGTAACATAGTGACACTGTGTAATGTCCGTCAAAAAGGTTGATGTATGGTAACTACGCTCAGGTCGTTCTCTCACAGTGTTGCACTCATCAAGGTGCATATTGTGTTTGTCACAAAGTATCGGCATCCTGTCATCACCGAAATGATAGAAGCTGACATTAAGACACTTACTGAGAGCATTTGTGCTAAAAGTGACTGCATCCTTGAGAATGCCAAAGCCGATCTAGGCACAAGAGACCATATCCATTTGCTCATCGACCTCGCTCCCAAAGTATCAGTGTCCAGGCTGTGCAACACCATCAAGACTGTAACCAGTCGTGAAATTAGAAAACGCTATGCTGAACAACTCAAGCCCTATTATTGGAAGCCTGTTTTCTGGAAACGTGGGTTTAGTGTCATCTCTTCTGGCGGTGCTCCACTGTCTGTTCTCAAACAGTACATCGAGAATCAAGGCTATGACGACTAAGACCCTACCGCTCCTTGACCCCCACCTCGCCGCAGGCAGGTGGGGGAGTGCGTCGCTCTTTTTGTTCAAAGTCCCTCTCCCGTACTGGGCTACTGCTTATACATAACGTTCAAATGTTGGACTCGTCTGCGTTTGATCCCCCTAAATCCCCCTTTTTAAGGGGGACTTTTTTGCGTTCCCCCCTTTTTAAGGGGGACTTTTTTGCGTTCCCCCCTTTTTAAGGGGGACTTTTTTGCGTTCCCCCCTTTTTAAGGGGGGCTAGGGGGGATCGAGAGAAGGTGAACATCGTTAAGAGCAGTTTGTGTATAAGCAGTAGCCCTTACTGGGAGAGGGATTTAGGATGAGGGCAAAGGTGGCGTTTGGATCGAGAGTTGGGATTAAACCAAGGCGGGGGCTGCGATCGCGCCTAACCCGTGGGGAGCCGTCGCCGTGCGGCAGAAAATTTCCGCCGAATTATTGGGGCTTTCAATCAATTTGACGCGATCCAACTCCACCCCCAACGCCGCGAGAGGAGCTTGCAACGTTTGGGCGACATACATCGCAATATTTTCCGCAGTGGGGACAATCTCTGCAAAGCAGGGAATATCTTTATTCAGGAACGTGTGATCCATCGGTTCGACGATTAACCGATCCACCACCTCCTGAAACGCCGTCAAATCCACAATCATTCCCGTGCGCGGGTCAATCGTCCCCGCCACACTCACCTCTAAATGGTAGTTATGACCGTGGCCATGGGGACGGGCACATTTACCGTAAATTTCTACATTTTGGTCATAGTCTAAACTCTCCAACGCCAGACGGTGAGCGGCGCTGAAGTGGGTGCTAATCGTTAGGGTTGCGTCCATATTATTGCCGGCGTAGGTGGCCCAAAGTTCAGGATGTTCAAAAAGTTGAATGTTAATTAAGGGAAGGTGAGGCGCGAGACGCTGCCAGATCACCCGCGCCACATTTTCCGTGGTGGGGAGGGTCTCTTCAAATTCTGGCCACACGGTATTGAGATAGGAAAAATTGAGGTCTTGGATCACAGCATCCCGGATGGCCGCTTTCACCGCTGAGAGGTTTTGCACCATGCCGTAGTGATCCAGTTCGCCCGCGAGGGACACATAAAGCGTATAGTTGTGGCCGTGACCCGGAAAGCGACTACAGGCCCCGAATTTGGCTTGATTGTCCGCCTCACTCCATTCGGGCAGCCAATAACGATGGCTCGCCGCGAATTGCGCTCGGCGGTGAATAATACAGTGCATAAAATGTTGTGTCAGTGTAAAGCTTTGTAACCTGTACTGACTAGGATAAACGATCGCTGGAAGCCATGGCCGGGATTCGGCCTAGGATTTTGAGGAAGAGAGGGTCGGGTGAAGGACGAGGGCTAAGCCCCAACCCACGATGGGATAAATCGCCCAGGATAAGCTCCCCACAATGATCAGGTTTAAGGTCACGAGGCCCGCATTCACTAAGCAGTAGTTCAGCCAGGATTGATGGTCGATGGCTGGTGTGGAGGGTTGGACTGGATCGGGTTGGGCGGCGCTATGGGGGGGCGTGGCGAGCCAGTCTTCTTCGATGATGTGGAGGTGTTCGGCGGGAATGTTGAGTTCGCGGGCGAGTTGATGGAGCCGGGCGGGGGAATATTCTACTGTTTTGCGGCAGGCGAGGGCGGACTGGACGATGTAGTCGATGCTTTCGGCGGAATAGCGGGGGATATAGTGTGAAGGTTGTGGGGTCGTCATGATGGGAACAGGGGTAAGGGGCTGGGGCGGCGGGGTAGATGCCGACAGGGTGTCAATGCTGATGAGAGTGACGATCGCACGCGAAACGCGATCGCATCAAACTAAACGGATGGAGATTAAAAAGACTGACGGCGCACTGATGATTTAGGCGGTGGGTCGCAATGTTTTTATACAATTACGACGCTATGCAACAAATTGCATTTAACTCTAGTGTATATTCAGCAGATTACCTACGTCAAATATGCGCCGAATATGGTATGTAGGGTGACACACCCTAGGGTGCTGATGCCGGAGTCTGATCACGGCGACATTTCCCTGATTCACCACGACCACCATGTCTTTGGAATATGCCATTTTATCGACGTTATTCGCGTCGCCCTGTAGCGGTTATGACCTAGCCAAGCAGTTTGATGGTTCCCTCGGTTTTTTTTGGCAAGCCCGGCATCAACAAATTTATCGCGCCCTTAACAAGCTCGAAACCCAAGGCTGGCTTGTGGCTGAGACGATTCCACAACAGGGAAAACCGAGTAAAAATATCTATGCTCTCACCGCTGCGGGTCGGGCGGAGTTGCAGGCGTGGGTGCAGTATCCTTGCGAGCCGCCGATGCTGAAAAATGAACTGCTGCTTAAACTCTTTGCGGGGGAATTACTCTCGCGGGATTGTGCGATCGCCGCCCTCACTCGCCATCGTCAACGCCACTGCGATCGCCTCACCACCTACGAACTAATCGCCCAGCAAGACTATCCCGACGTGGCGCAACTGTCCCTCGCGGAGCGGATGAAGTACCTCACCCTCCGCAATGGCATCCGTTACGAGCGCGATCGCCTGGCCTGGTGTGAAGAAGCGATCGCCCTCCTCGCAGCCACCCCCGACCCTTAAACCTGCCCCAAATCCGCCGCCACCCGATGGGCACAGGCAAACCCCGAAAACGCCACCGCATTCAGCCCCTGCCCCGGAAACGTGCTATCCCCCACACAATACAGGCCCGGAATTGCCGTGCGGTTAAAGGGCATCGTCAACAGCCCCGGCAACTTACGGCGAGGAATTGGCCCATAGGTGCCATCCTCCCGACCGAGAAAGCGGCGATGGGTGCGGGCTGTGCCGATTTCCAGATAATCCACCTGATCGCCCAGACCGGGGAAAATGGCCTCTAGGCGGGTGATCAACCGTTGGGCCGCAGCGGTTTTTTTCGCCTCATAATCCGACTGGCTCAAGTTCTGCCAAGCGTCGATCCAACTGGGGGTAAAGGTGTGGATGATGTGGCGATCCGGTGGGGCAAGGCTGGGGTCGAGGAGGGTGGGAATCGAGACGAAGATCGTCCCTTCCGGGTCTTCCATTTGGGCCCAATCTTCGAGCAGGATATGGTGGCATTCTGTCCCCGCTGGCAGGGCGGCGGCCTTTACCCCTAAATGCACCGAAAGGAAACTGGGGGATTTTTGGTAACGGCTCTGCCAGCGTTGCTCACGGGCGGGGAGGTTTTCCGGGGGAAGGAGTTTCTCGAAGGTGTCCCAGCGGGTGGCGTTGGAGATGACCCGTTGGGCGCGGAGGGTTTCCCCCGTGGCGAGGGTGACCCCCACGGCGCGATCGCCCTCGATCAGAATTTTATTCACCCGTGCTTTGTAGCGGATTTCGCCACCATGCTGGGTGAGGCCGGTGGCGAGTTTTTGGGCAATTTGGCCCACGCCGCCTTTGGGGTAGTTGATGCCGCCGTAGTGGCGATCGCTGAACACCATCCCGGCATTAATCATCGGAGTTTGTGCCGCCGGAACCACCGACCAGCAGTAACATTCCATATCAATAAACTTCAGCAATTCCGGGTCACTGATATGGCGGCGGGCCACATCTCCCACATTTTGCGGCAGATATTTCACCAACCCCAAGCAAGCCCAGGGACGCTGAAAAAAGATGCGGAACAGGTAGCGGAATTCCTCTAAGGACAGCAATTCCATCACATTGAGACAGTTAAACACCGCCCAACATTCATCGTAGAATTTGCGAATCCCGGTTTTTTCCTGGGGGAAGCGATCGCACAGTTCCCCTAAAAATTGCTCATAGTCCCGGTGGACTTTAATCTCTAAATCATTGGGCAAATGGTAATGAATTTGGCAGGGGTCGGGGATCGTTTCAATCTCCTGATCCACCGCCGCCAGGGCGCGAGTGAGCAGGTTCGTCGTTCCTTCCGTCCCAAACCCAAAAATCATCGACGCGCCCACATCAAAGCGATACCCCTCCCGCTCAAAATATCCCGCACTTCCCCCCGGAATTAAATAGCGTTCGAGCACCACAACGTTCATGCCCTTGGCGGCTAGTTGGGTCGCGGTGACGAGGCCGCCAATCCCAGAGCCGATCACGATCGCATCGTAGGACGAGGGTGCTGAGGAGACTTGTTGAACATTATTTTCAGTTACTGTCATTTCGGTTAGGGGGTGTTGCGCCCGACGCGAAGCTTAAAGTTTTGTAAATTTTCCTTAGATTAGCATTTTGTGGGGAAGCTCAGGCGCGATCGCTCCCGATCCACCAAGCCTTGTCTTGACTAACGCGAATAGTTGAACACAAAAAGGTGGGACTTGACCTCGGCCAAAGTCCCACCGGCTGAATCCATAACAGAGAGGAGAACACTGAAGACATTATGTCCTTATTGAAAATAAATGTCAATAGATTTCTGCGGAACTTGGCAACAACGCGCCCAACTGAGTCGGGAGCATCCTACTTTAGGATCGGGCAGGAGTGAGCCAGAGGCTCACAGTCCCATGGCTGTCATCCTCCTGGTGTGCGAGCGTCTCGCTCGCTGCTCTGCTCAGGGGATCAAAGTCAGGCTAGGTCAACCGCCGTTAATCTCGTTGATTGGCGAATTTGCGGGAACCCCAGAAGGACAGAGCGATCGCTACCGTGAGCAGAATCGGGATAGAGTACCAGGGAAATTCCGACAGGGGCGCGTAGGCTGCCGCCCGTAATGCCGTGGTGGTGTAGGTGAGGGGCAAGCAATAGACTACGCCTTTTAACAAGAGGGGTAAGGTGGCGGGGTCAAAAAAGGTCGCGCCCAGAAACGACATCGGCACAATCACGAAATTATTAAACAAGCCCACACTTTCGAGGGACTGCACCGTTAACCCAGCAATCACCCCCAAGCCAGCAAACACAGCACAGTTAAGCACCACCACCAGCAAAAAGAGCGGATTAATGAAGCTCCACACTTTGCCCGTGAAGAGAATCGCCACCACGAGCACCGATCCGGCGGTCATTAAGCCCCGGACAATCCCCGCGAGCATTTTCCCCAAATGGAGGGCGAGGGGATGGATCGGCATCAGGAGCAGTTCTTCAAAGGTTTTGCTGTAGAGGCGATCGCCACAAATCGAAAACGTCGTACCGCCAAAACTAATCGTCATCGACGACAGAGCAATCATCCCCGGCAAAATAAATTCCAGATAGTTATCCCCCATCGGCGCATCCATGGCTTGATCTAAGGCACTGCCCAGCCCAAGACCAAAGGCAAGGATATAGATCAGGGGTGAAATTAAGCCCGTAGACGCGACCTGGAGCACCCGCACCCGCAGATCCAGCCAATCCCCCCAGAAGATGGTCAGGGTATCGACCCACAGGGTTTGGACGGCGCGGGGTTGACGAAGCGATGGGCGGGATTGAGTGAGTTCAGCGTTCACCATGGATTCCTATGCACAATTCAGAAGCGGTGATCTTACTTTACATTTCTTGGCGAAGGAGCGATCGCAGCTTCACCCCAAACGCATCAATTTCCAATCACAAAACTGCCCTGACGTGCGATCGCATGTCAGGGCAGTTAGGACATTTAGAGACTTTGAAGGGGCTTAAGCCCCTTGTCTGTCCTAACCCGTTAGGATGCCCGAAAGTTAGGGCGTGCCCTGCTGACGATGGCGTAACCAGCGCCATCCCTCCCCGATCCAGAGCACCACGGATGTACCCCCGATAATCTTGAGCCAATCCCCGATATTCAGGGGCACGGTGCGAAACACATCCCCTCCGAATTGAATGATCAACACTTGACCGACAAAGATCGTTAGGGCAATCCAGACAAAGCCTTGGTTATCCAAAAGCCCCTTAAATGCGGACTGCTGCACGCCTAGACAGCGGGCATTGAACAGGTTCCAAAACTGCAAAAAGACAAACACCGCAAAAAAGACCGAGAGTTCATAGTCTGTCATGCCGCCTTGGTTGAGATACAGCAAGAAGCCCACCAAAAAGACTAAGAAGATTCCCCCGGTGATCAGGATGGTTCGGGTCATTTCTGTTGAGATGATGAAGTCTGACGGGGAGCGGGGTTTTTCTTCGAGGACGCGGCGGGAGGGGGGTTCAGTGGCGAGGGCGAGGGCGGCAAAGGTGTCCATGATCAGGTTGACCCAGAGCATTTGGGTGACCGTGAGGGGGAGGGAGATGCCGATAAAGGGGCCGAGGAGGGCAATCCCCAGGGCGACGACGTTGATCGTGAGTTGGAAGAGGATGAAACGCTGGATGTTTTTGTAGAGCGATCGCCCCCAAACCACCGCATTAACAATACTTTTAAACGAGTCATCAAGGAGGATGATGTCGCTGGCATCTTTGGCGATCGCTGTCCCGCTACCCATGGCAAGGCCGACCTTGGCCTGCTTCAACGCCCCGGCATCATTGGTTCCATCCCCGGTCACGCCCACCACTTCGCCTTGCTCCTGGAGTAATCGCACCAGGCGTAATTTATCCAACGGGATCGCTCGTGCCAACACCTTCAACTCTTGCACCGCCTGCCGAGCGTCATGATCACAGAGAGCACGGAAGTCTTTGCCACTCATCAAGGCGTAGGGGTGTTGAATCTCGCTGTCATCGTCCCATAGCCCGATTTGGCGAGCGATTTCCTGGGCGGTTTCGGTGCAGTCGCCGGTAATGATTTTGACTTGAATGCCCGCCTGTAAACAGACTCGAATGGCATCGGGCACTTCATCCCGGAGCGGATCTGCGATCGCCACAAACCCCAGCCAACAGAGCGAATGGGGCAGTGCCTGGTTATCCTCATCCGGCCGCATCAAATTATCCGGCAGTCGGGTATAGGCAAACCCCAACGTCCGCATCCCGCGAGCTTGGTAGTCGTGCAACATCTCCCGGATCGGATGTTTATTGCTGAGGGGAAACATCCCGTATTCCGTCATAATATGGGAGCATTTTTCCAGCAACACCTCCGGCGCTCCCTTCAGGTGCATGATCTCCTCATTCAACACCGCCGAATGTCCCAAGGTCGCCATGTATTTCGTCTGGGTGGAAAACGAAAGGCGAAACTTAATATCTAAGCCGCGACGCAAACTAATGTAGTCCTGCTTGTGCTGATCCAACCACAGGAGCAACGCCCCTTCCGTGGCATTACCGATCACCGTGGGCGCACTCCCTGGCTTTTTATCCAGATCGGCGGTGCTATTCCCCGCCATCCCTTCCCCGATTAACCGGGTGGCGCGATCCAACTCCGCCACCTTGCGGCTATGGAGGCTGGGGAAATTCACCTCATGGATACGCATCTGGTTTTTCGTCAATGTCCCCGTTTTATCGGAGCAAATCACCGTAGCTGCGCCAATGGTTTCACAGGCGTGCATCCGCCGCACGAGGTTATTACTCTGGGCCATGCGTTTCATGCTGTAGGCCAAAGATAGGGTGACGCTCATGGGCAGGCCTTCCGGCACGGCTACCACAATGATCGTGACGGCCACCATGAAATATTCCAGCAACAGTTGACCGACGTGGGGCGGTAGCCATAGCCCGGAGGGGGGCGGCAAGGTTTGCGTCAGGGTTCCTAAACCAACGCCCAGACCCAAGACGGCGAGACCCCCCGCCAAGGCCTTTAACCAACCCTGAAGGGTTTCCACATCCAGCCAGCTTGGAACGTCTAGATCCTCATCAATCAAGTGCAGACCGTCATAGAGGACGGGGAGCCAGACGGGAATGAGTGTCACTAAAATTGCGGTAATGACCACCGTTAAGAAATAGCTTTGGCTGCCGGTGAGAGCGAAATCTTGGGTGATTAAACCGCGCAAGAAGAGGGCGACGAAGATGGTCGCGGCGAAGAAGAGTCCGACGACACCGATCAATTCGCTGAGGCGTTCGAGTTGTTGGTTGAGGGGGGTTTCCTCGCCGGCTTCGACGGTGGCGATCGCTGTGGCGAGTTGGCCGATTTCGGTGCGATCGCCCACTGCCGTCACCACATACAGCCCATTGCCTTGATCCACAATCGTGGTGCGATAGACCATGTGGGGCGGGTACGTGAATTCGGCTGGGTTGTTGAGATCGAGTTCGGGGCGGCTGAGTTTGCGGACGGGTTCGGATTCGCCGGTAATTTTGGACTGATTGACGAGGAGGGACACGGCTTCGACCACTTCGCCATCCGCCGGGATTTCTTCCCCCTGTTCCACATAGATCCAATCACCCACCACCACATCTTTACGCGGAATCGTGGTAGGGTGTCCGTCCCGGATGACGCGGACTCTGGCCTCATCAACGTAGTGATTGAGAATTTCAAAGGCTTGGTTGGCGCGATATTCATTCACAAAGGCCAAACTCGTGGCGAGGAAAATCGCCGCTAAAATACCCAGGCCTTCGATGAATTCACCTTCGATCGCACCGACCGCGATCGCAATCACCGCCGCGATCATTAAAATCCGAATCACCGGATCTTCAAATTTACTCAGCAGCAACACCCACCACGGTTCACGGGGCGGTGGGGTGAGAACATTAGAGCCATGAGTTTTGCGACTTAGTTCAACTTGTGCAGTGGTTAGGCCTTGAGGCGGCGATGGTTGCGATCGTGTCTGGGTCATTGGGGCTTGGGCAGACAACGGGAAAGAGTTTGTTTTATCGTAATCACTGAGCAACTGAGCAAACCAAAGTGATTTTAATATCTCCCATTGTAGGAATGAAACCCTTGGCAGGTCGTGAATTTGTTATGAAACCTCATGTTAATGGCGATCGCACCTCAGGCTCACCCCTGGGATCTGGACGCAAAAATTCAATCTGATCTTCAATATTCACCCCATCTCTAGAGCAGTTCCCCCATGAGTCAACCTGATGTGATTGTCATTGGTAGCGGTATTGGTGGCCTCTGCTGCGCCGGACTCTTAGCCTATTACGGCCGCGAGGTCTTGGTCTGTGAAAGCCACAGCCAACCGGGAGGCGCAGCCCACAGCTTCCAACGCGGAGGCTATCAGTTCGATTTCGGCCCGTCCCTCCATTCGGGGCTGACCCGCTGGCCGTCGAGCAATCCCCTCCAACAGGTGCTCCATCTCCTAGGGGAATCGGTTCCCTGTGCCACCTACACCGGTTGGGATTGCCATTTACCGGAGGGCCAGGTGCGGGCCACGGTGGGCGCAGAGGAGTTTTGTGATCTGTTATTGGAATTACGGGGGGCGATCGCTGTCCAACAATGGCGCGAACTCCAGCGCGTCATGGCTCCCCTCGGTGCTGCTGCCACCGCCATTTCCCCCGGTGCGTGGCGCTGGGATTGGCTCGCCCCCCTCACCCTCGCCCGTGCCAGCCATCATCTCCTCGACCACCTCGGCGCATTCCGCCAGATCACCACCCCCTTTAGCCGCATCGTTGATGAGGTGGTCAGCGATGCCTTTCTCCGCCATTGGCTCGATCTCCTCTGTTTCCTCCTCTCCGGCTTCCCCGCCAGCGGCACGAGTACGGCGGAAATGGCGTTTATGTTCGCCGATTGGTATCGGCCGGGGGTGGTGTTGGACTATCCCCTCGGCGGCAGTGGGGCGTTAATTGATGCCCTCGTGCGCGGCGTGACGAAACACGGCGGCGAGGTGCGCTGCAATGCCACCGTTGAGGAAATTTTGATCGAATCGGGGCAAGCCGTCGGGGTGCGACTGCGGGGCGGTGAGGAAATCCGGGCGAAGCGAGCGATCGCCTCCAATGCCTCAATCTGGGACACGATCCGCCTCATCCCCAACCCCAACCTCCAAGCCAAATTTACCCCACCCCCCGCCTGTGACAGCTTCCTCCATCTCCATCTCGGCTTCGATGGCGCAGGCTTAGACCATCTCGACTGTCACGGCATCATCGTCGCCGATTGGGAGCGCGGTGTCACCGACCCGCAAAACGTGGTCGTGTTCTCGATGCCGTCGGTGCTTGACCCCACCCTCGCCCCACCGGGTCACCAGGCCCTCCATGTCTACACCCCCGCCACAGAACCCTTTCACCTCTGGGCCCCCCTCGAACGGGGCAGCGCCGCCTACAACGCAATGAAACAGGAACGCCTCGCCCCCGTCTGGCAGGCGATGGAACGGGTGATTCCGGATTTGCGCGATCGCTGTGCCGTCACCCTCGAAGGCACACCCTTAACCCATCGGCATTTTTTAAGGCGCGATCGTGGTTCCTACGGCCCCGCCATCTCCGCCCAAACCGGCATTTTTCCCGGCTGCCACACCCCCATCCCCAATCTCCTCTGCTGCGGCGATTCCACCTTCCCCGGCATCGGTGTCCCCGCCGTCGCCGCCAGCGGCATGATCACCGCCAACACCCTCGTTTCCGTCTTCGATCACCTCAAACTTCTCGCTGATCTAGACCGCTAAACCATCCAATCCCTCAACCCGGCGTTGTTGCAGAAGAGAGGCGAAAAAATTAAACGAGGTTTATGGATGATGAATTGGATTGTGAATACACCCATTGCTCACCGTGGATTACATAATGACTCTTCTGTACCGGAGAACTCTTTAAAAGCATTTGAACGTGCTGTAAACAAAAACTATCCTATTGAATTAGACATCAATCTATTGTCTGATGGAAATCTAGCGGTATTTCATGATCAGAAGTTAGAAAGAATGACAGGGATTCGTGGAAGCATTTTTGCTCAAGATGCATCTACAGTCAAAACAATGAGGCTATTTGAAACCGATCAGCATATTCCACTCATTGAAGAAGTATTTGAGTTGGTAGAAGGTATCTGTAAAGAAAAGATTAAACAGTAAGGCGTTTGAGCATTAAAGAGGTCATGGCTTGATAGACGAAACACTCACTCATTTGGGGAAGGCGCTCATAGTCTTTACTTAAACGGCGATGCTTACCCAACCAAG
>NZ_JAQMTY010000276.1 GCF_028330765.1 Spirulina subsalsa CS-330
CCCTCTGCAACTCTCGTTGTTTGAGTGGATAAATGGTCAGGTAACTGGCTGTTCAGAATCCCCCACTATAGCCCGTAGGGTTTAGTGGGGGAGTATGTCAATGGAGCGCCTTCACCCTAATTGGTAGCCCGTGGTAGCTGCCGTGATTGATTTGCAACCTGTTCACTCATTACCCTCACCCCAAACCCCTCTCCCACGGGGCGAGGGGCTTCTGATCTGGACGTGATGATTTCTGAACAAGCTGTATCCTTAACGCACCTGTTTGAGGCTTTCAACTTTATCGGTGAAGAGTTCAATAAACAGACTAATCACTTTGCGATTTTCGCGGACTTTAATGTTCACACTGACCGCCATCCCGGACTTGAGGGGAATGTCGCGATCTGCCACCGATAGCATCTGTTGATCGAGGCGCACCGTCACCGGAAAACGAAAATATTGATAAATTTCATCGGGCGGTAACGCATCAGAACTGATGGACAGGACATCACCTTTAATATCTCCAAATTCACTAAAGGGAAACGAATCAATCCGAATATCAGCCCGCATATTGTCGCGGACAAAGCCGATATCTTGGTTGGTGACAAAGACTTCCGCGACGAGATTATCTTCAGGAACAATGGAGAGTAAAAGTTCGCTCGAATTCGCCACAAAGCCGTTGAAGGCTTGGAGATCAAAGACCGTGCCTGCGACGGCGGCGCGGACTTCTTGGTAGCGGAGCCGTTGGCGAATTTGGGCGATGCGGCTGTCAATTTCCGCCACTTGTTTTTCATTTTCAACGATGACATTGAGGACGGATTGGGTCAGTTGACTGTCAATGTCGGCGAGGCGTTTGTTGTTGGTGGCGATCGCATCCCGGACATTTTTTTGGGTGGCGATGGTGGTGTTGGCGGATTCTTCGCGGCCTTGGGCGATATCGAGTTGGAGGCGGCGGAGTTCTTCCTGGAGTTGGTCGATTTCGGAGCGACGGGAGGCGATCTGCTGCTGTTGTTCTTGGATTTCGATGCGATCGTTGCGCTGGAGGTCTTGGAGGGTGGCGCGGCGATCATTCACCCGTTGTCGCTGTTGTTCCACTTGGACATTGGCGATCGCTTCATTGGCCAAGGGGGCCATGTTGGCGAGGATGCCCTCTTCGAGTTGGAGGGATTCTTGGGCTTGGGCGATCGCGCTGCGGTTGCGGGCTTGGATTTCCTGGAGGACGCGCTGATCCGTCGTGAGGGCGGCGCGGGTGTCCTGGAGACGAAGTTGGGTTTGTTCGAGTTCTTGGCGGATTTGGGCGGTGGCCAGTTGGGAGGCATTGGAGCGCGATCGCAGTTCCGCATTGGCCGTTTGTAACCGTGCCTGATCCGACGCGCCCAAACCCGCCCCGTTACCGCTCAGTTCTGCTTGATAAAATCGATTTTCCTCTAGCACCGCCTGACGATTGCGGGTCAATTGCAGCACATCCGGCGGCAGGTTCAACTTGACAATGGACTGCACCAATTGCGCCGAATCGCCCTCGGCAAGCACACTACGATAGAGGCGATTTTCTTCGAGCAGGGATTGGCGCACCTTCACCGAAGACTGTAATTCCGCCACCGCATCCCCCGAATCAAACCGCACCAAGAGGTCGCCCGGTTCGACGCGATCGCCCTCCTCCACAAACACCTGCTGCACCACCCCTTCCACCGGGGCTTGCACTTCTTTTACCGCGTCTTCCGGCTTCAGTTGCCCCGTGGCGGAGGCCACCTGTTCAATTTCCGCAATACAGGCCCAGCCTACGCCAAAGGTCACCACCCCCACCACTGTCCAAATAATCATCCGCGACCAGCGCGGCGATTGACGCAACACCACCGGCTGATCAAATTCTGGGTAGACCAGGGCGGTGGCCTGTTCCGGGGAGCGTTGGGGGACGAGGGCGGACGAGGAGGGGCTAGGGTCTTGGGTGGACGGGAGCGGCGGCAGGGTGACAAATTTGCCCGTGCTGCTGCTTTGATCCAAGTTTCGATTGTGCTTAAATCCGTTCCCGTTCATCTGTACTGTGCTCGCTTGAGTCCAGGGTTTGAAATGTTCTCCCATCCTAACCCGATCCTCTCGCTTCAGTCCCGTGGCGCGTGGCGATCGCAAGTCGGGTGATCCGTTGATCCGTTAGGAATTACCGCCGAGCAGGATTTCAAATTCAGAGCGGAGAGTTTCCACATTGGCCACACGGGCGACGATCACGGTGTCTTGCTCTGCGATCGCTAGCTTCTGTTGCCAATAGGTGACCCGATCTTCATGCTTCAGCCAAAAATTCACAATCCGAGCCACCACCTCATCCCAATTCCAGTGGGGCTTACTGGGGATCAACTCCGTGGACTGAATCAAACTATCGAGGGTGCAGTGGGGGCTATTGAGATACGCTTTGCTGCGATGGGGATTTTCCGCCGCACTGTACTGATATTCAAAGGCGGTCAAAATTGGCGCAATCCCAACAATGTCGAAGGTATAGCTCATGGCAATTTCACTCACAAACAAGACGAATCAGCAAATTTCGCTTGGGCGGTATTTTAGCGAAACCATTTTTTCAAAACTGTAGCGTTGTAAACTCCGTGTGACCGAATGATCAAGTACGGTTTTTGGGGGTTGACAAAACACAAGTTTAGCCGATCTAAAACAGGATTGGGCGCGATCGCCCACCCCAAACCCCTCTAAGCGTTGCGGCACAGCTAGCGGGCAAGATGGGGATCACCAGCGGGCAAGATGCCCGCACTCCTTAAATCCTGCAATCCATTCATCCCTCACCGAATTACACTAGAAAAGTAGTGTTTTTGAACCAAAGGAACCTCCGACATGGGACGGCGTAAATCCACCGTAAACTTTGTTGCCGTGAGCGACATCACCAAACCTGCCACCGACCAAGAAGGCATCCTCGTCACCGTTGAAGGCCGGGGCGGCGACACTGCCACCAATCGGGAAAAAGCCCTCGAATTGGTGAATCGGATGTGGGAAGATGGCGAAATTGCTGCCGAGCATTTTCCCGATGGTGTGACCCAAGACAATCTTTTTTACGTTCCTGACGACAATCCCGAACCCCTCAACCCCGCCACACTTTCCCCCATCGTCCAAGGCGCACAGGAAATCATCCAACTCACAAAACTGCAACTCGAAGCCCAAGATGCCGCCGACGAAGCCGCCCCCTACATCCCCATCATTGAAGCCGTCCTCGCTCGGACTCGTCCCCTCACCCCGGAAGAGCGCGAACTCGCCAAAGAACGCAAATACGGCAAAGTGATCGAGCGGATGGGAGCCGTGATCGCGTCCCAGGAGGACTATCAAGCCCAATGTACGGGCCACGGTCAACTGATTCTGAATGCGATCGCCTGGCAGCACCAACAGAAAAGCGCGATCGCGCCGCTAGAAGAAGAGTAGAGGGAGGTGAGTTGCTCCCGTACAATATGGGAACACCCGTTTAACTGAGTTGACACCATGCGATCGCCCGACTATCGCCCCGTCCCGAAAAGCTTTCCCCGCGTTCCCTTTGAGCGTCGCTTTTATGCCTTCTTGATTGATTTTGTCACCGTCTGGCTGGGGAGTAGTTTCGCGGGGACGGGGTTGGTGCAGGGGATTGTGTTCTTTTTATTGTGGCTGGTGGTGCGGGTGGTGGTGGTGGATCGCAACCAGGGACAGAGTTTGGGGATGTGGTGTATGGATATTAAAGTGATTGCCCTGCGGTTTCGGCGCGTGCCCGATGTCTATACCTTGGCGAAACGGGAAGGGGTGATCGGGTTTGGGGCCGTGTTGGCAATGGCGGGGTTTAACGCATTTTTCATTAATCCCTTTAGTACGCTGTTGCTGGTGTCGCCCTTGGTGGCGGATTGCGCGATCGCCTACACCGATGAACAATACAACCAAGCCGTTCACGATCGCCTCTTTGATACGGTGATGATCCAAACCAAGCGCGGCTGTTCCCTTGACATTCTGATCCGCCGTGGCCTTGATGAAGTCCGCCGCCGTGTGCGAAGATGACTAATTGTGTCTTTATTTTGGATGGAGGGGCAACCTCACAATCATGGCAAGTAAAAAGGGCGTTAGAATCATCATCACTCTCGAATGCACCGAGTGTCGCAGCAACCCCGACAAGCGGTCGGCGGGCGTTTCGCGCTACACCACAATGAAAAATCGGCGCAACACCACCGGCCGGATGGAACTGAAAAAGTTCTGCACCCATTGCAACACCCATACGATTCATAAAGAAACCAAGTAGCGATCGCACTCCCTGCGCCTCGCCCCTGGATCAATCACCTTAGTTAGTTAACGAATTTCACCGAAACCATGAGCTATTTCCGTAAACGACTTTCTCCGATTAAACCCGGCGATCCCATTGACTACAAGGACACCGAACTGCTGCGCAAGTTCATCACCGAACGCGGCAAAATCCTCCCCCGCCGGATCACCAACCTTACCGCCAAGCAGCAACGGGACTTAACCACCGCGATCAAGCATTCGCGCTACGTGGCACTACTGCCCTACGTCAACGCGGATTAAACCCCGTGCAGCATGCCCACACCAACATAAGGCTAGGACTAGGCGCAGCCTCAGGATCGCGCCTCTCCTCGCTCCTGTAGCGGTTGACTCTGCTAGGGGTTGATCAACCTATGCTACCGTAGTGAACAGATGCAGCGATTGGGATAAGGCGGGCCGGGTGGAAAAGGGTAGATTAGTGGAATTTCGGGTGCAAGGCGATCGCAAACTCGCGGTAGCAGAACGCCCTGAAGGGAAAAAAAATTGGGTCTTCATCGATGAGCGGGGCCAATCCCACACGCTCAAGCCCCAACGCATCGACTACGAAATCGCACCGGGATACGACGCTACAGATATTCCGGCCTTTCTGGATTCGATTCAAGACTATCTCGACCCCTCTAACCTAGAGGTGGCCTGGGAATTGCTGGTGGAAGCGGGCGAAGCCGTCACCCCGGCAGACTTGGCGCAACTGCTCTATGAGAGCCAAGAGCCGCCCGTCTGCTACGCCGCCCATATGCTCCTCGCGGACGATCGCCTCTATTTCAAGAAAAAAGGCGATGTCTATGAACCCCGCCCCAGCAGCCAAGTAGAGGAATTAAAACATCAAATCGCCGTCGCCGCCCAGCGGGAACAGGAGCGAGAAGCGTTTTTGGCGCGGCTTCAGGCGGCCCTGGCGGCGGGGGAGGTGGAGTGGCAAGACAGCGATCGCCCCCGCCTCGAAGCCTTGGAAAAATACGTTCTTTATCCGGAGCAGACCCACAAAGCGGCTCAGGATCTCTTAAGTTCGCTTCAGCGTCCCACAACCCCTGAAGAGGCCTTTGAGTTGTTGGTGCAGGTGGGTTGGTGGTCGAGCCATGAAAACCTGTCTCTCCGGCGCAGTTCTTACCCTGTCCAATTTTCCCAAAAGGTAATCGATGTGGCCCAATCTCGTCTCGACTCCTTCCCCCCCGATCGCGATCGCGATCGCCTCGATCTCACCCATCTAAAGGTCTACACCATTGATGATGAGAGCACCGAAGAAATTGATGATGGTCTGAGTGTGGAAATCCTCCCCGATGGGCGCACCAAACTTTGGATTCACATTGCCGACCCGACGCGCTTCGTCACCCTCAACGATGGGCTTGACCTCGAAGCCCGCCGCCGCAGCACAACGATGTATTTACCCACCGGGATGATCCCGATGTTCCCGAAGGAATTGGCGGTGGGGCCGATGAGTTTGGTGCAGGGGCAGGAATGCGGGGCGTTGAGTTTTGGGGTGATTCTCGATGAGGTGGGCGCGATCGCTGACTTCAGCATCCACGCCAGCCGGATTAAACCCACCTATCGCCTCACCTATCTCGACGTGGATGAAATGCTGGAATTGGCGATCCAAGCCGAGCCGGAAATCATCGCCCTTAATGAAGCCGCCCAACTGCGCCGCCTGTGGCGACGCTCCCAAGGCTCCATTGAAATTCGGATGCCGGAACCCTCGATCAAGGTCAAAAGTGAAGAGGATATTAGTATTGAGGTGCTGTACGAGGCGCGATCGCGCCAACTCGTCGCCGAAATGATGATCCTCGCCGGAGAAGCCACCGGCCGTTTTGCCCAAGCCAACAACATCCCCGTCCCCTTCCGCGGCCAACCCCAACCGGAACTCCCCCCCGACGAGGAGTTAATGAAACTCCCCGCCGGCCCCGTGCGCTACTGTGCCATGCGCCGCTGCATGCCCCGCAGCGAAATGGGCATCACCCCCGCCCCCCATGCCGGCCTTGGCTTGCCCGTCTACACCCAAGCCACCTCCCCAATCCGTCGCTACACCGACCTGCTCACCCATTTCCAAATCAAAGCCTTCCTCCGAGGCGAAACCCCGCCCCTCCCCCCGGATCAACTCCAGGCGATCATCTTCAGCGTCACGGCTTCGGCCCAAGAGGCGATCCTCGTCGAACGCCAAACCAACCGCTATTGGACGCTGGAATATCTGCGCCGCAATGCCGATACGGTGTGGGAAGTGCAGCTCCTGCGTTGGCTGCGGGAAGATGAGCAGTTGGGGTTAATTTTGCTCGAAGATTTGGGGTTAGAATTGCCCCATCGCTTTAATCGTTCCATTGCCTTGGGCGATCGCCTCGGAGTGCAGGTCAGCGCCGCCGATCCGCGCCATGATGTGATCCGGTTCCGCGAGATGGTCAGTTCCGAGGCCACCGCCACCGCTAGTTAGCAGGATCGCAGGATGGATAAGGCATCGTCTCACCCCCTCCACGCCCATCAGATCGTCTGTCTCGAAGACGATCGCGCTCAACTCTACGCGGAAATCATCCAAGTCATCCCCCAACGGCAAACCTGCTGGGTACGGCCTACGGTGTTGGTGCAGGATGAAGTGGTGTATCCGGTGAACGATTGCCCGGATGTGGTGTGGCCGATGGCGCGGTTTCGCCCGGCCTTTGATACGGAGGTAATCCCCCTCCTCTGTCAACTTGAACCCGACCCAGCGGATCGGCGCGGCTGCCACCACCTCCGCCAATTGCTCCAACGGTTAGGGTCTCCTTGAGGGTGTCCGATGCTAACGGTGCGTCAACTGGATAAAACCTATGGGGCGGTGTCGGTGTTGCAGGGGGTGGATTTTGCCTTGGAACCTGGCAGTTTTACGACGATTCTAGGGGCCAGTGGGGCGGGAAAAACGACGCTATTCCGCTGTATTCTCCGCCTCACTCCGGCTGATCGCGGTACGGTGCTGCTGGGCGATCAAGACTTGACCCACTGTTCCCCCCAGGAGTTACGCCGGCTGCGATCGCACATTGCCCCCATCGCCCAACAGTTCAACCTCGTCCGCCGCCGCACCGCCCTAGAAAATTGCCTCGGCGGTCGCTTGTCGGAACTTCCCCTCTGGCGATGTCTGACGAATCAATTTCCCCGTGCGCTCCAACGGGAGGCCCTGGCGGCGTTGGAACGGGTGCAATTACTCGATCATGCCTTCCAACGGGCGGATCACCTCTCCGGCGGTCAACAGCAACGGGTGGCGATCGCCCGCGCCCTCACCCAACGCGCCCGCCTCATCCTGGCCGATGAACCCGTGGCTAGTCTCGATCCCACCACGGCGCGATCGGTGTTGCACCTGTTGCGATCGCTGTGCAAAACCGAAGGCATCACCGTCCTGTGCAATCTCCATCAGGTGGAATTGGCGCGGGAATTCAGCGATCGCATTTTAGGGATGCGATCGGGGGCGATCGGGTTTGACCGTCCCGCCCATCACGTCCAAGATTCCGATCTCGCTTGGCTCTATCAACGGGATTCACCCCGCTCGACATTCTAAAATTAGGGTGCGCTATCTTAATCCTGTCTTAATCAGCAGGCTTCGCTGCCGGTGGAATCAAAGATAGGTAGGTTATCCCTATCCAGATCCATACCCAGCCCAACTTGACATCCTCACCGGGCTAAAGCCACAGTGATTCCTAAGATTCACATCTTAGGTTTCTGCTTCATAGCAACAGCCTCCACCCGCAAGGAGTTTATGGTCTTACGTTCGCTCCACAGACTATCCCCGCTAGCCCAGC
>NZ_JAQMTY010000277.1 GCF_028330765.1 Spirulina subsalsa CS-330
CGGTGGCTAGTGCCGTTCTTGGAGATATCGTGAGACCCACAGGTCGGACAGGTCATCTCAATAGCCATGAGCTTGTCTCCCTAGTTATCGTAGTTGTGTAGCCTGATTTTCCTCCGTCCCGTGCATTAATGCACTACCCAATAAAGTATCATTTTGGCTGTGTCACGCCACTAGCTTATTTTGCTGTGATTCTGTCCCCGATTTGAACTCTTGAACACTGATAACCCTGCGATCGCCACTCCTCACCCCTTGCCGCCCCCCGAAACCCGCTGGGAGTGGTACAGCTTCCAGATGGGGCTGTTGGGGTTTTTCCTGTTTCCGAGTCCGTTTTTTTTGTTTGTGGCGGCGGCATTGTTGGGGACGGTGAAACGGGAATGGGAGCAGTGGCGATCGCACCCGATTAACCAAGCCCTCGGCCTGCTCTTCGTCTTGCAATTGGTCAGCGTTGCCTACTGCGATCGCCCCCTTGATGCCCTCCTCGGCATGGCGAATTACGGCCCCTTTTACCTCTTTTTCGCCGCCATTCCCTACCTTGTGCGCACTGCCGCCCAACTCCAACGGATCGCCTTTTTATTGGTGATCGGCTCCGGGCCTCACATCATTCTCGGTTGGGGGCAAATGCTCTGGGATTGGCAAACCCCCGAATGGTGGTCGGAAATGTTCGGCTGGTCGATGCTGCCCGGTGGGTCGCCCTGGCTGCGGATGTCCTCCGGCTTTTTCTACGCCAACAACTATGCATTTTACTTGGCGATTCTCCTCTGTTTTAACCTTGGTCTGGGGCTGATCGCCTGGCGCGATTGGCGCAACACTGGCCAGAGCGGCACGTTAATTCGCCTTGTGGGTCTGAGTAGCATCATTTTGGGCAATACCTCCACCCTCTGGATGACCCAATCGCGCAATGGCTGGATGTTGGCGGCGTTGGCGGGGTTAGCGATCGCTCTCTATGCGCGGTGGTGGTGGTTGCTCTGGTTCACGGGGGGCTGCGGTGGGGCGGTACTCTGGGCGGCCTTTTTTCCGGCGCAAGGCGGGGCATCCCTGCGGGAGATCATTCCCTTTGCCCTCTGGGGACGGTTATCGGGGGACATGTATCCAATTCCCGATGCTCTATCCCGTGCTAGCGTCTGGCAATTCGCCCTCGATCGCATTCACGATCGCCCCCTGTGGGGCTGGGGGATACGCAGCTTTGAGCACTTGTACGAACCGGCGATGGGGGTCTGGGTGGCCCATCCCCACAATATTTTTCTGCTCTGGGGGGTGGAATGGGGGATTCCCTTGGCGCTGTTCTTTATGTTCTGGGTGGGGTGGGTCTGCTACTCAGCGATGCGGCGGATCTGGGGGTCAAGCCTGACGAGCGATCGCCCCCAGCAGCACCCTATCCTGTTTGCCCTGGGATTAGCCTGGGGTCTTTGTGTGCTCTACAACTGTTTTGATGTGTCGATTTTTGATTTGCGCACGAACTTCCTTGGGTGGTTGTTGTTGACAATGGTGGCGGGCATCGGACAGTTTAGCGGCAAGCATGAGCCGCGTTAAAGTCCTCGCCATTTAAACTATCCATAGGGCTGATCCGCAGTGTCGGATCAGCGTCGATGCTTGTTTGAGTCGCAGGAGTGGAGCATGGCGGGGATGAATGTGCGGGGGGTGTTGGATAGTCAGGCCACGTTGTTGGGAATAACCGCAGTGTTGGGGTTGGGCGCGATCGCCACTAGCGGCCTCACAATACCCGCGCTCACGGTGGGAACGAATGTCACCTATGGGCTGATCGCCAATAAAATCGGCGCGTTGTGCAGTCGGTTGCGCCAGTGTGGTGATAGTGATGTATTGCGTAATCAGGACTTGGCTAAGGCAGCCGGGCGCACGGTGGCACGGGCATTAGTGGAAACGGTCAGCCCCAAACACCCAGAAATTAAACAGCGGTTGAAGAAGTTTGCTGACCACATCGAGGGGTATTGGGTGCAGTGGGTTGAGGCACATCAAAACCTCAAACCCTTTGCAACGCTACGAGAAGACCAGTTACACCAGATTTTTGCTCAACAGCCGGAACAGTTTGCTGCCTATGCGGTGTTACCGGAAGAACAATGGCGGGAGGTGGTGGCGTGGCTCTTTGAGCAGGGGTGTGAGGGGGGCGGCTTGCCGGATACCGTGGCCAGTTATGAAGATGTGATCGAGGAGTTGGCGGCAGAATTAACCGAGAATTTTAATAAACATTTGCGCCAAGTCCTGAAAGACGATGCGCACCAGGGCGGCAAGGCGTTTGTGGGGATGTTGTTTGATCTGCACGGGGCGACGTTGGCCAAAATTACCGAGATTCAGGCCCATTTACCCAAGCTAGCCACCTGTGAGGATTTGCGTCAGCTATTGCAGGCGTTGGAAACGGGGATGCGGGATGAATTGGCGCAAATCCGCGAGCTATTGCAGCAGTACCTTGACCCTCAGCAGGCCCGTTTACCGATTCCCCAACATTGCGATGCGATTATTGAGGAGAAAACACGGGATTTTGTGGGGCGCGGTTTTGTCTTTGAGGCGATTCGGGATTTTTTGCGGAATCGGCCCAAGGGGTATTTTGTCCTGGAGGCTGATCCGGGGGTGGGCAAGAGTGCGATTATGGCACGATTGGTGCAGCTTTTTAAGGGCGGGTGTTTGGTGCATTTCAATACC
This sequence comes from Spirulina subsalsa CS-330, assembly GCF_028330765.1. GTDB lineage: Bacteria > Cyanobacteriota > Cyanobacteriia > Cyanobacteriales > Spirulinaceae > Spirulina > Spirulina subsalsa_A. Next base: position 2,656 of record NZ_JAQMTY010000277.1, read on the forward strand.
CAGGGAACGGGGATTGTGAAGCCAGAGCAGTTTTTAGAAAATATCTGCACCCAATTAATCGAGAGTTACCACCTGGATTATCCGCGTTTGCCGGAACGAGCGACGGAGGATGGCAATGTTTTGATTCGTTTGTTGACTGACGCAGCGCAGAAACTCATGCCGGGGAAAAAGTTAGTGGTGGTGGTGGATGCCTTGAATGAGGTGGATGCGTCCCAACAAATCCGGGGGAGTAATTTGCTTTATCTGCCCGATGTGTTGCCGGATCAGGTTTATTTTGTAATGTCCAAGCGGCCACAGTCTCTAAAATTACCCCTGAGTGGCCATCTGCACGTCTTTGATTTGATGCAATATCCGGCGGAAAGTGTGGTGGATGCCCGTCGTTATGCCGAGCAACGGTATGGGAACAGCGCTCTGATTCAGGCGTGGGTGGCGGCGCGACAATTCACCCCGGCGCAATTTTTAACAGATTTGGTGGCGCGGAGTGAAAACAATTTCATGTATTTGCGCTACGTGCTGAATGATATTGAGGAAGGACTGTATGCCAGCGAGAGTCTGGAGAGTGTGTCGCGAGGGTTGAGGCGATATTATCAAAAACATTGGGATTTGATGGGGATGTTGGCTGACCCGTTGCCCATTGATAAGATTCGCACAATTTATGTGCTGGCGTTGGTGCGGGAGGCGGTGTCACTCTCGCTGTTAGCAGAGTTGACGGAATTAGCAGAACATCAACTGCGGCCAATTTTGCGGCAGTGGGAACAGTTTTTGCGGTTGCAGTTGGTGGGAGAGGATCGCCGCTACACGATTTACCATGCGGTGTTTAGGGATTTTCTCCGGAAGGAGGCTGAGGAAACGGGGGTGGATTTGGCGGATATTCAGGGTCGTGTTGCGGATGATTTCACCCAAGCAGCGGCCCCGATGATGACGGCATTGGGTCAAGGGTTAACGGCACAGATCGCGGAACAACAATCGTACCTCCTGCATCACCAACTGAGTCATTTTGTGGATGTGGGGGATGGGGAACAGTTGCGGGTGTGGCTGACGAATTTTGGGTTTTTGCAGCAGAAGTTAGAGGCGGTGGGAATAAGCCCGTTAATTGATGATTATGATCGGGTGTTGCCGTTGGTGTCCGGAGAAGAGCAACAAGCATTAACGCTGATTCAAGATGCGTTGCGGTTGTCGGCTCATGTTTTAGAGCAGGATCACACCCAATTAGCCGGGCAATTACTGGGGCGGTTGCTGTCGTTTGATCAATCGGACATTGTGAGGCTCCTAGCTCAGGCACAGCAATGGTGCGATCAACCTTGGTTTCGTCCCCTTCAGGCGAATCTGACCTGGCCACTGATCCGCACCTTCACCGGGCATTGCAGTGAGGTGACAGCCGTAGCGATCGCCCCCGACGGGAAACGAGCGGTCTCGGCATCGTATGATCACACCCTGAAACTGTGGGATTTAGAGCAGGGGACGGCACTGGCCACCCTCACCGGCCATACCCTCACCGGCCATACCCTCACCGGTCATACCCTCACCGGTCATAGTGCAGTAGCAATCACCCCCAATGGGAAACGAGCGGTCTCAGCATTGTGGGATAAAACCCTGAAACTGTGGGATTTGGAGCAGGGGACGGCACTGGTCACCCTCATTGGGCATAGTGACTTGGTAAATGCTGTAGCGATCACCCCTGACGGGAAACGAGCGGTCTCGGCATCGGGGGATAAAACTCTGAAACTGTGGGATTTGGAGACAGGGAAGGAACTCGCCACCCTCTCCGGACATAGTGGCTGGGTAAGAGCCGTAGCAATCACCCCCGACGGGAAACGCGCCCTCTCTGGATCATGTGATCAAACCCTGAAACTGTGGGATTTGGAGACAGGGAAGGAACTCGCCACCCGCGCCGGGCATAGTGACTGGGTAACAGCCGTAGCGATCGCCCCCGACGGGAAACGTGCCCTCTCTGCATCCTTTGATGGAACCCTGAAACTGTGGGA
>NZ_JAQMTY010000024.1 GCF_028330765.1 Spirulina subsalsa CS-330
TGCATCCCAGTTGTGCAACCCCTCACCCAACCCTCTCCCGCAGGAGAGGGCTTTTGGCTCCCTTCTCCTGCGGGAGAAGGGCTGGGGATGAGGGTTCTACCTGGCGAGCAATATGAATCTGCAAAAGTGGGATGCACCCTTCCTAGGGGCATTGTTGGGGCATCCTGGTGAATGTGCAGGGTTGTGATCTCACAGGTTCAATCAAATTAATCATTAACAAAAATACAGGTCATCATGACATATACAATCCGGGAATACAGAGCAGATGATTTGGGTGGCGTGATGTCATCTTGGGAACACGCTAATGCCCTAGCTCATTCCTTTTTACCCAAAGAGTTTGTGGATCAAGTCCGACAGGATATTCCTGCTCTGTATCTACCCAATGCGGAAACATGGGTCGCTGATTGCAATGGGACAATCGTTGGTTTTATTGCCTTGATTGGCAATGAAATTGGCGCGGTGTTTGTTGAACCAGAGTTTCATAACACGGGCATCGGGACGGCATTAGTGAACAAAGCTCAAGAGTTACGAGGCGAGCTTGAAGTTGAAGTCTTTGAACTGAACGCGATCGGACGGAAATTCTATTCTAAATATGGTTTCAAGCGCATGGGTGAAAATTTACATGCAGGGACAGGCAACACAGTGCTACGCCTCAAGTTAACGACCTAAAAATCGCTTAACGCGACCGGATGAAGACGCAACCTGTTAGCTCTGGGTTCGACCGCTTGCTCTACCTCAACCGTTAAGTTCAGTGATGTTAGACCGGTTCAGGTTATACCTATGGCCTGGTTGGCCACCAAATTCCGGAAATATGGCGCAACTAACAACATTGGCAACGTCCTTACGGCGGGGGTGTTCTAGAGTAAAGAGCAGTGGACAAGTTTGTAAGAACAGACAAGGGGCACACATCCCCTTGTTCGAGCGTTTGAATGTCCTAACTGCCCTGGCTTGTTCTACAGATTGGGTTAACTCCCTTTCAGCACTAGATTATCCCGATGGATCACCGTTTCGGGGCCGCCGTAACCGAGAATGCTGGGGATTTTTTCGGACTGTTGCCCTAGAATTTGGGCGATTTCGTGGCTGTTGTAGTTGACAATGCCCCGCGCCACTTCTTGGCCGTGGCGATCGCACAAAATCACCGCCTCGGACGTTTGAAACTCTCCATCAAGCCGATGAATCCCCGCCGGCAGGAGCGATGTTCCCTTTTGGCAAATGGCCGTCACTGCGCCCTCGTCAAGATAGAGGCGACCGCGAGCGACGAGGCTATGGGCAATCCACCGTTTCCGGGCATTATCTGGGCGGGGTTGGGGGTCAAACTGTGTCCCCAGGTCAGCTCCGTTGAGTAGTGCAAAAATATTGTGGGGGGTTGTGCCCTTGAGGATGGCGGTGCGTACCCCGGCATTGGTGGCAATCCGGGCAGCGGCGATTTTAGTCTGCATCCCCCCAGTGCCCCATTGAGAACCGCGATCGCCCGCCTCCACTTGTAAATTAGCCAACTCTTCCACCGTCACCCGCGCAATGGGGAAAGCGTTGGGATCGGTGCGGGGGTCGGCGGAATAGAGGCGATCGACATCGGTGAGTAAAAACAACCAATCAGCTTCCACCAAACTCGCCACTAAGGCCGAGAGGGTATCATTGTCGCCAAATTTTAATTCCTCCACGGCCACGGTGTCATTCTCATTCACGATGGGAATCACACCCAATTCAAAGAGGGCTTGGAGGGTGTTGTAGGCGTTGACGTAGGCGTTGCGGTCGATCAGGTCGCGACGGGTAAGCAGGATTTGGGCGATCGCTTGATTCAAACTGGTAAACAAATCGTCATAGACCCGCATCAATCGCCCTTGACCAACGGCGGCCACTGCCTGTTTACGCGGCATTGTGCGGGGCCGTTCCGTTAATTTCAAGCGGCTGGCCCCTACCCCCACCGCCCCGGACGACACCAAAACCACGCGATGCCCAGCGGTACGCAGGGCGGTGAGGGTCTCCACCAATGCGCCGAGGGTGGCGATCGCCAGTTGGCGCGTTTCAGGATGGGTTAGGCTCGATGTGCCAATTTTGATCACAAGGGTTTGGGGCATAGTCAGGTCAACGGGGGCAAAAGAGTCAATCAGATGGATTTATCCCCTTAGCCTATCGGGTTTTGAACGTGGGTCTTGGGAAATTTTCACCCAAAATTTCGATCAAAACAGTCTGCCCCACCTCTAAAGAAATCTCGATCTCCGAGTACAATCAACAGATACTCCTTCCAGTAACGTTTTGTAATATATGATCCAGCAAGCGTCTCTGAGTCACGCACAAACTCATTGGTTAGACTACTTAGCCAAGGCGGATCAGTTCAATACCTGGGTTTTTTCTCAAATTGAACCGTATTTAGGCGATCGCGTTCTTGAAATTGGCTGCGGCACGGGAAATTTCACCGTCCAACTCGCCCAGCATTGTCACCATCTGACGGCGGTGGATCTCGATGCGGACTATGTGGCAACGGCGCGATCGCGCCTACCCCACGCCCCCCAGGTGGAATTTCTGACCGGTGATGCAACTCAGATGACCTGGGGCGATCGCTTCGACACCGTGATTTTGCTCGATGTCCTCGAACATATCGAACAGGATGCCGAATTTCTCCACCGGCTGCGGAGCCTCCTCACCCCCGGCGGTCGCTTAATCTTGAAAGTTCCGGCGGGCCAACGTCTCTACAGTTCCCTTGATGCCAACGTCGGTCACTATCGCCGCTATAACAAAACCTCCCTGGCTCAGATTCTCGACGCAGCCCAGTTAACCCCCGAAACCCTGCGCTACTTTAACCTGGCTGGTATCCCCGGCTGGTGGGTGAATGGCTCACTACTCAAGCGGACTGTCCCCACATCGGGGCAAGTGGGTCTGTTTAATCGCCTTGTGCCCTTGTTTAAGCGCCTTGAGCAGCGCTTTGAGCCTCCCCGTGGGTTATCCTTGATTGCGATCGCTTCTCCAACCCATTTATGAAACTTTCGGTCATCATCCCCTGCTACAACGAAGCTCAAACCATCCACCAAATTATCGCCGCCGTCAAAGCCGCGCCCGTGGACTCCCTCGAAATCATCATTGTGGATGATGGCTCCACCGATGGCACTCGTGAGATCTTAGAGCAGGATATTCAACCCCAAGTAGACCAGGTTATTTATCATCCCCGCAATCGAGGCAAAGGGGCGGCCCTGCGCACCGGGTTTGGGGCAGCGACGGGGGATATTGTGATCGTTCAGGATGCGGATTTGGAATATGACCCCCAGGAATATCCGATTGTGATTGAGCCGATCTTGAGCGATCGCGCTGATGTGGTGTTTGGGTCACGTTTTTTGGGCGGTCGCGCTCATCGGGTACTCTACTACTGGCATACCGTCGGCAATCGCTTCTTAACGATGCTCTCAAATATGTTCACCAATCTGAACCTCTCAGATATGGAAACCTGTTACAAAGCCTTTCGCCGTGAGATTATCCAGTCGATCAAAATTCGGGAAAATCGCTTTGGGTTTGAGCCAGAAATTACGGCTAAGGTGGCGCGGTTGGAATGTCGCATCTATGAAGTGAGTATTTCCTACTACGGGCGCACCTATAAGGAAGGCAAGAAAATTAATTGGAAAGATGGCGTTCGAGCCATTTACTGTATTGTTCGCTATGGCCTGTGGCCCTAGCGGCTATGGCTCCCGGCTGGGCGACGGGTGCAGATGGAACCTTTGCCCCTAGCATAATCGTCTCGGTGGAGTGATATCATGTCGAAAATCTTTACACACTCCGCCCACAACTCATGACACAACGGTTTTCCCTCAGTGCGATCGCGCTCTCCCTCTCCCTCTTGGGGGGCGTGAGTTCAGCCGCGATCGCCAACCCCCAGGCCAACAGTTTCCCAGTCGAAGCAACCCCGATCGCGGCCCCCGATCTACCCCCACTGAGTCACACCGCCCAATTCGCCGCTGTCCCCCCCGCCTGCGCCGCCCAACTCAACAGCAACATCAACAACATTCTGCAACAGTCGCCCTATCGTAACGGGAAATGGGGCGTGTATTTAGAAAGCTTGGCCACAGGACAGGTAATCTACAGCCACAACGCCGATGAACTGTTCATCCCGGCCTCTAACATCAAACTCTTCACCACCGCCGCCGCCCTCCAACTCTACGATCCCAACTCCCCCATTCGGTCAACCACCCTCGATCGCTGGGTCTACACCACCAACCAGCGCAGTGATAATGGCTACGCGGATGTCCTCTTTCGCGGCATCGGGGGCAGCAACGCCGTCCAAAATGCCCTCGAACCCCTCGGCGTGTCCCGTGGGAGCTTCCGTCAGGTGGATGGTTCGGGACTCTCGCGGCAAAATTTAGCAACACCGAGGGCGATCGCCACCACCCTACGCGGTATGCGGAACCTCGGCTATGGTCAAGAGGTCTTCTATCGCTCCCTCCCGGTGGCGGGAATCAGCGGAACCCTCACCAACCGTCTCCGCTCCACCCCCGCCTACGGTATTGTCCACGCCAAAACCGGCACACTCAACGGCGTTCGCGCCCTCTCCGGCTATGTGGAACACGCCCAATACGGAACCCTGATCGCCAGCGTCGTCGTCAACTATCCTGGTCAATCGGGCCAGGTGCTCCTCAATGGCATTGACAACATCATGGTGCAAATTACTCGTCAGTATTCCTGTTCGCCGGTGTAGGCGGGGGGGCTGGTGCGGAAAAGAGTTCGATGGCCGCCCGGCGACGTTCTTCAGGGGAACGGGGTGCTAAAAGTGCCTCGTCCTCTGGGGGATGGCGATCGCTGTTGTTCTGCACCGACTGACCCAAAGCCTGCTCCTCCGTGGCAAGCTGTTGGGCGAGATAAATTTGGTTTTCGAGATCCTGTGTGGATGACACCAAACCGCTGAGTCCTTGAATCAGCTCTTGTAAATCCTGACGAAAGGCGGGGTTACCCGTGAGTTCATCAAGGTCAGCGGTAATTTTTTGGACATTTTCAAAGGTGGCGCGGGCAGCGTTGAGGGTGCGCTGGAGATTGAGGATCGTGTTGGGATCATTCAGCGCATCGGCCGTGGTTTTCAAGGCATTGGACGCTTCGGCGGCATTGGCGGTGAGCACCTCAAGATTGTTGAGAAGATCGCGGGTGTCGGCGGTTTCGAGGGTGGTATTAAAATTCTGAATCAGGGTCGTGAGTTCGGTGCTGGTGCTGCTGATGCTGTTGAGGGTGCCGGCGATGTTGGTGCGGTTTTCAATGATCAGGCCGTTGAGATTGCTGGTGAGGGCGTTGAGTTCGACGGCGGTGGATTGATAGGCGGCGGCGGTACTGTTGATCTGGCGAGCGGTGGTGGCGGTGATGGCGGTGACGGTGTTGGCCGTGCCGGAAATGGCTTGGATTTGGGATCGAACGGAGCGCGACAGTTGGGTGAGTTCGGTGCTGAGACTGCCGATTCTGGCGGCGGCTTGGCTGGCGTTGGCGGTGAGGCTGGTGATGTTACCAAAAAATTCGGGGTCGGTAAAACTTTCGCTGAGGCGCATTGTGCTGCGGACGGCGGCGTTGAAGCTGATGCCGGTGACCCCTTGGAGGCGATCGCCCCCACAAATGACTAGATCCGAGTCACAGCGAGCACTGAGGGGCGAGGGCAGATTATCGGGATCTTTGACCTGGGTGAGGGGGGTGATGTCGATGGTGGTTTCGCTAATCAGGCCGGATTGGTTCGCTTCAATCTGCACATTCTTGGGCATCAACAAATCCGCCGGCGAGATGGACACCACGGCTTCAATCCCGTTGGTGGTGGGGATAAGCTCTGCGATCGTGCCAATTTTGACCCCCCGATAGCGCACACTGCCGCCGACGATCATGCCATTACTGTCGGCAAATTCAATCCGGATCGTATAACTATCGTCCCCGAACCGAATGCCTCGCAACCACAGAATAACCGTAACAAAGAGTGCAAGGCCCAGCAGAATGAATAGACCCACGGAACCTTCTCGAATGGTGCGCGATCGCATTGGTGCATCTCCTCACAACAACTGACTCGACTCAAGCGGACAGGGCCAACACAGCCATTTCCTTCTTCCTACGCTACTCTATCCCCTGGGTTTATGCGATGACCGGAATCGGCCCCTCCGTACTCGCACTAAAAAATTGTCGCACCAAGGGATTATCGGTGTGATCAATCTCTTCAACGGGGGCATCCCACTGCACTTTGCCATTGAAGAGAAAAATCACCCGATCCGCCGTGCGCCGAATCGTGCTGTCTTGGTGGGTGACCATCACATAGGTTTTACAGTCATTGACATCCCGTTGTAGATGGCGCACCAAGTCTTCAATGACGGTGGATGCAATCGGATCAAGACCCGCCGTAGGTTCATCGTAGAGAATGATTTCCGGATTGTTGGCGGGATTGCTGGGGTCGATCATGATCGCCCGCGCAAAGCTGACCCGCTTTTTCATCCCGCCGGATAATTGTGCTGGATATTGAGCGCCAATGTCCCCCAACCCCACCAAACTGAGGCGATCGCGCACTAATTGGCGCACCGTAGCGCGGGGCAACTTGGAATGTTGAATCAGGCTAAAGCCCACATTCTCTTCCACGGTCAAGGAATCAAACAGGGCGGTGTTCTGAAACACCATACTGATCGTGATGGGATCGGGCTGGTCTTCAATCAACCCCTTGCGGCGCTGTCCCTTAATATAGACCGCCCCCGAATCCGGTTCGAGCAACCCCGCCATAATGCGCAGAATGGTTGATTTTCCCGTTCCTGACGGGCCAATGATCGCCAAAGCATCACAGGGGTAAATGTCAAGATTGACCCCATCGAGAATTACCTTGGAGCCAAAGCGTTTGGTGACATTTCGCAGTTGAATGATCGGTTCAGAGGACATGGGCGATCGCACCACAACAGCAACATTATTCCGCTTCTGCCACGCCAAAGACGCGATTAAAAGCCTTCTCCACTTTATAGCCCGAATCAATCGATTCGAGGGGATCTTTGCGCAACCGGTGGCGGAGGCAGAGGGTCACCACGCGGCGAATATCATCGAGGGTGACGGTGGTACGTCCTTCGAGGGCGGCGATCGCCTTTGCCGCCCGATTCGTCACAATATCGCCCCGCAGTCCATCCACATCCAGTTCCGAGCAAACTTCCGAAATGCCCACCCGCAATTCATACTCCAGCGTCACCTGGGGCAACCGCTCCTGGGCTTGGACAATCTTCACCTGGAGCGCCTCTTGCTCCGTGGCATGGGCACTGTAAAAAGCGTGGGGATCGTGATCAAAGGCCGATCGCTGCTCGACAATTTCCACCCGCAGCGCCGGCTGCTTCACCGTGCGAATCTCGGCGTGCATCCCGAACCGATCCAACAGTTGCGGCCGCAATTCCCCTTCTTCCGGGTTGCCCGATCCCACCAACACAAACCGCGCCGGGTGACGAATCGAAATCCCTTCGCGCTCCACCGTATTCCACCCACTGGCCGCCGAATCCAGCAGCACATCTACCAGGTGATCATCGAGCAAATTCACCTCATCCACATAAAGAATGCCGCGATTGGCCTTCGCCAGCAGCCCCGGTTCAAAGGCCTTCACCCCTTCAGACAGCGCTTTTTCAATATCAATCGTGCCGCACACCCGGTCTTCGGTTGCCCCCAAGGGCAAGTCCACCATCGGCACTTTCATGCTCGCGGTCGGCAGGGCTTGGCCCTGTTCGTAATGCCTCCGCGCCTCATCCCCCATCAGTTCCGGGTTATGGGGATCGCTGTTAAAGGGGTCATTTTCCACCACCGGAATCGCCGGTAACAGGTCAGCCAAGGCGCGGATCGTGGTGGATTTCCCCGTGCCGCGATCGCCCATAATCATCACCCCGCCAATCTTGGGGTCAATAACATTGAGCAATAACGCCAACTTCATCTCTTCTTGGCCAACAATAGCCGTAAAGGGAAACACTAAGCGGCGCGTTTCGGTCTTCGGAGGGGCTTGAGGGGTAACGGTCATTGCAATAACAGTAAAATTAAGAGTGGGATTTTAGACAATTTTCAACATCCCCCATTGTGACACAGGACGTTAAGCAATCCTACCCAACCCCAGCGTTTGACCCAACCCCCAAGCTCTAGCCTTGAGTGCCCTCCCCCACCGCTTACGGAGCAATCTCAAACTGAGCCTTCCCTGCTCTTCCTGCTCGTTGCTGCGCTTGAGTCGTCGTCTCTGCCCGAAATGACAATTGGATATTGTTCAAATTTTGACTGGCTACCCGCCTACGAATCTCAGCCTTAACTAACTCAAACGTCGGAAACTCAGGACTCGCCCCTAGCGGAATTGAAACACTGGTTGTTGTCCTCTTACATTTGACTGTTAAACGAGCGAGTTTAAGTTCTTTGCGCGGTGAAACATAAACATGAGTGACATATCCTTCTCCATTTCTAAGTAATTGAGCCGGAATCACAAAATCATACAAATAAGACGACACCTGCCGCCACGTCTCCTGATTGACCTCTGTGAGGAAATATAACGTTTCAAAATTGCGGGCCAACTGATGATCAACCCACTGACCATCAATCACACCTTGTGCAGAGATTCCTATTTTAGAGTCTTGAAGTGTTGCAAATCCAAAGCATCGGACAAAAATCAGGATCTTTTTCTGATTTCTCAATGAGCCTCGACTCCCTAGACCTCGCTGCCCTTGGCTATAATCCTGAGCAACTTTCGATACACTTTCTTTACGAGCATCTAAATCGATATTCTCGTTAAACAACAAGGGAATGCAGTCTGATGAATAGCATCGTAGCCGCTTGATGTGATATCCATAGCTTGAGCTTAACTGTTTTTGCAGATCAGCAAGTGATCTTGGTGTTAAGGCGCGAATTACTTCTCCAGCTAGTGTAACTTCATGATATTCAGGAGTCCAAGGTTTATTTTGTAACAGAGATTTGATCGTCCATTCCGCTATTTCTACCGCATATCCACCCACATAAAGACGATGCAAAAAGGGATACTGAGGTGTATATGCTTCCCACTTATTCGCATAGGCTTTACGAGTTGAGAAAATGTGTTTGCGGATTGCGAACACTTCATCACCAATCGTTTCAAGTTTAAACAAGGATTGGATTTGCTGAGAATCGACATAGATATGAATCACCTCTAATGGTAAAACTTTGGGGTGAGCCATTATCGCTATTAAACCATTCTCAGTGTTTGATCCCCGTGGTGGTTCAATGCCGAGAATGAATGAAAAATCAGCGATCGCGGCAATTGTTTCGCGTAACAGGGTTTCAGTAGGATGAACTTTTTTGGGTTTAGTGGGGGTATTGTTCAAATGTGGCCGATAGGCTGAAATTCTCGCTGTTTCGACATCACTCAACTGCTTGACCGGAACCGGTTCACAAAAAATCCTAAAATCTTGATTTTTTTGATGGATAAATTGATGTATGCGGTGATGACTCTTTCCTTGCCAACGCTTACGAATATTCTGAGCTTGACCAATATACCAAACTGTATTCGACGCATCCACAACGTAGTAAATTCCGGCATACTCCGGCAAAATGTCTTTCATTTTCAAGGACGTACAAACAAGGCCAAGAAGACGGGTATCGGCGATCATTGTGAGGTCATTCCTTCACGGCAAAGCAAAATGATATTTAAAGACTCATTTTAGCAAGGCTGAATTGTAGCCAACAACAAGGGGTTGAAACGGTCGGGTTGGTTGGCACTGCACTATAGCGATCGCCAATCGCCCGATGGGGTGAAGGCGGCCCAGAAATAGGGCCGGGCATAGTCGTCCACCAAGGCTCGCCGCAATCCGTAGACCCCTTCCCCGTTGGCAATACCCCCCACCCCAAGTTTCACAGGCAGAGAGAAACACCAGTTTTTTTCCTCACTTTTTCCTGTCCTAATCTGATCTAGATGAGTTGAGTACAGACGAACACAAACCTGAGCAAATCTTTATTTGCTCGGCAGTGGGATAAAAGCGGTGGAGTTATCCGGGTGGTCTCAACGCTAGCTCGACATTGCGCGAGGAACGCCGTCCAGGGCTTCTTCTTCAGTCTCAAAAATCTCAAAGACTGAGTCCATCATTGTGACTTCAAACACAAGTTTCGCTTCGGGATGGACATTACAAATTCGGAAGCTTCCTTTCACCTTGTCGGCATCACGCATGCCAGCCACCAGGGACGTTAACCCAGAGCTATCGATGAAGTTAACCTGACTGAGGTTAACCACAACATGGCGGCTGAGTTTAGAAATACACTCTTGCAACTTTAACCGAAATTGCCAAGCCGTCGTGATGTCTAAACGTCCGCTAGGCGCTAAAACAATAACTTGGGTTTGGTCTTGGGTTGTGTGTTTTTTCTGATCAATGTGAATCACGCGTCAACTGGCCTCAAACTCAAGCAATATAGTGTGCCAACATCTGAAAATCGCTACTCAGGTTAACCCTTACTAATCACAACCCTAACGTTGATCAAGCGATCGCAGCGAGTGGGTGTGGATGGTTCGGTTTGCGTTGGGTAAGCGTGGACATTGGATGGATGCTCACCCCCTTGGATTGATAAGGGTTTGAGTTTGTATACAGCTTACCAGAAAAACTCTGTTGTGGGGAGACAGCCCAAAGCGATTCTGGTGTACTAGTCATCCGTTTGGCTTACTGAGTCCGTTGACCCATGCTACTCGAACCGGTTCCCCGCAGCCACCGCCCCAAGTTGGGATGCGATGCCTGCGGGATCTGGGGTTATGCAGACCAGTTTGCCCAATCTTGGGGTTTTAGGAAGGTGTCATAGAGTTCAGCTTCGCGGCTGTTGGGTTCAGGTTGGTAGCAGTATTCCCAACGCACGAGGGGCGGCAAGGACATCAGGATCGATTCGGTGCGTCCGTTGGTTTGGAGGCCGAAGATGGTGCCGCGATCGTAGACGAGGTTGAATTCGACGTAACGCCCCCGCCGATAGAGTTGGAATTGGCGTTCGCGATCGCTGTACTCCGTCCCGCGTCGTTTCTGGGCAATGGGCACATAGGCCGGTAAAAAGGCCTCGCTACAGTCTTTCACAAAGGCAAACACTTCTTCCCAGGTGCGAGAGGGAACATCCCCCAGTTGACGGCTATAGTCAGCGGCGGCTTGGTCGGGGTTGGGGCCGCGATAGAGTTCGCCGCGATCGTCTTGGTAGTCAAAGAAAATCCCACCGATGCCCCGTGCTTCGTCCCGGTGCTTCAGGTAGAAATATTCATCACACCAGGCTTTGAAGATGTTGTAGTAGTGGGGATTGTGGCGATCGCACGCCGCCTTGTGGGTGGTGTGGAACTGGTGGGCATCTTCGTGAAAGGGGTAGTAGGGGGTTAAATCTGCCCCACCGCCAAACCACCAGACGGGGCCCGCTTCAAAATAGCGATAGTTGAGGTGAACCGTGGGGATGTAGGGATTGCGGGGGTGGAGCACCATGGAAGTCCCGGTGGCATAGAATTCATGACCGGCGGCATCGGGGCGATTTTGCAGAATCGATGGGGGGAGGGTTTTGCCCCACACTTCCGAAAAGTTGACCCCCCCTTGTTCAAACACATCGCCATCCCGGATCACCCGCGACCGGCCCCCGCCGCCTTCCTCGCGATCCCAAGAATCTTCGCGAAATGTGCCCACCCCATCAAGTTCCTCAAGACCTTGACAAATACTGTCTTGCACACCTTTCATGAAGGCACTGATCCGCGCCCGGGAATCGGCGGGGGGCAGGTTGGGCTGTTGTGATTGGTTAAGCTGTGTCGGAGAAGCTGTCATAGGATTAAAGCAAAAGTTAATTCTTAAATAGACAAACACTTGTCGTGTGGGGTTGATCTTCGCACATTCACTTCGGTGCGATCGCACTCCCCTCACAAAATGCAACATCCTCTGGTGCAGACACTCTCAACGACCTCCCCGACTGAGGCACTTCCTGGTTCAAGAGTTCGATCAATCAAGAACTTGAATAGAATAGGGATTGATCTTATGGATAGGCGGTTGCTACACAAGCGCTATGATTTTTCAAATTTCGTTTAAGCTCCTTGTGGCTCGTGGCTACCTGTTTTGCCAGTTCCGGCTCAACAAACGCTACCGAGTTCTCTGCCGGGCTTCGGTCGATGCCCTCTGGCAAAAACTCATGAACCTCGCCGATGTATCTTGGAATCCCTTGCTTGCCCGCACCAACGTCCCGGACGGCTTAATGGCTAAACCTGGACTGATCTATCAAGTGGTGACGCGCTTCACCCCGATCCCGATTCGGATATTTGTGGAGCAAGTTGATCCGCGTAAACTCTTGAGTGTGCGCTTTTTAGCGATTCCTGGTGTGGAAAATCGTGTCACCTATCAGTTTGAATCATCGGTGTGCGGCACGTATATTTCCTATTCTGTCACCCTGCGGGGTCTGCTCTCGCCGGTGCTGTGGTGGGTGATTCGTCCCTATGTGGCGCGGGTTGCTGATAATTTGGCCCAGGCGGTGGAGCGTCCGGCTCCGCTGTAACCTTGGCAGCCTGGGGAGACGCGATCGCAGAAATCGCCGCCCCGTCCCCGAAAACGGTAGGATAAACAATAAAATTACAAACCTTCACAAACTAATGACTCTAGACTCAACGGCTGTTTTAAACGTTTTGCGTCCTGTCCAAGACCCAGAGCTACAAAAGAGCTTAGTCGAACTCAACATGATCCGGAATGTGCAGATTGCCGGGGGAACCGTCCGCTTTACCCTCGTGCTCACCACCCCCGCCTGTCCCCTCCGGGAATTCATTGTCGAAGACTGCCAAAAAGCCGTCCGTCAACTGCCGGGCGTTGAGGCCGTTGAAGTCGAAGTCACTGCCGAAACTCCTCAACAAAAATCCCTGCCGGATCAACAGGGCATCGCCGGCGTGAAAAATATTATTGCCATTTCGAGCGGCAAAGGCGGCGTGGGAAAAAGCACCGTCGCCGTTAATGTTGCCGTTGCCCTGGCCCAAAGTGGGGCCGCCGTTGGTCTTTTGGATGCGGATATCTACGGGCCCAACGCCCCCACCATGCTGGGCTTGACCGATGCAAAAGTTGATGTCCAGAAAGATGCCCAGGGTCAAGATATTCTGCAACCGGCGGTGAACCATGGCCTCAAAATGGTGTCCATGGGCTTCCTCATTGACCCAGACCAGCCCGTGATTTGGCGGGGGCCGATGCTCAACGGCATCATTCGCCAATTCCTCTATCAGGTGAATTGGGGCAACCTAGATTATCTCGTCGTCGATTTGCCCCCCGGCACCGGTGATGCTCAATTAACCATGGCCCAGGCCGTCCCCATGGCTGGGGTGGTGATTGTCACCACACCCCAAACGGTTTCCTTGGTGGACGCTCGCCGAGGCTTAAAAATGTTTGAACAATTGGGGGTGAATGTCTTGGGTATTGTGGAAAATATGAGTTATTTCATTCCGCCGGATTGTCCGGAAAAGCGGTATGACCTGTTTGGATCGGGGGGTGGGGCGACTACTGCCGCTGAATTGGGTGTGTCGCTGATTGGTGGGGTTCCCTTGGAAATTCCGGTGCGAGAAGGGGGCGATCGCGGCATTCCCATCGTCGTCGCTCAACCCGAATCCGCCTCCGCCCAAGCCCTGACCAAAATTGCCCAAAGCATCGCCGCGCGAGTATCCGTTGCGGCCTTAACATAGCCCTAACCCGTTGAACGACAACCACTCTTTATCTACTAGCGTCCTATGTTGCAGCGATCCTATACCGAAAAATCTCAATGGCGACAATGGTGGCTCGGTTGGCAAAACCTGGACTTTTTCCTCCTCGCCCTCGTGGTCGGCCTCACCATCTTTGGGGGGGTGATGATCCACAGTATCGAACTGCGCCAAGGCATTACCGACTGGTGGCAACATTGGCTCGTGGGGTTAATCGGCCTGGTGATTACCCTCGCGATCTCCCAGTTTCAGTATGAATTTTTACTGCAATGGCACTGGCCGATCTATGCCCTGATGAATGTCACCCTCGTTGTGGTGATGTTGGCGGGTCACACGGCGAATGGGGCGCAAAGTTGGCTCACCATCGGTGGGTTCAATGTTCAGCCTTCCGAATTTGCCAAAGTGGGGTTGATTATCACCTTGGCGGCCCTGCTTCACGATCGCCCGGCCACAACCCTTGATTCTGTCTTTCGGGTTTTAGCGATCACGATGGTTCCCTGGATCTTGATTTTTGTGCAGCCGGATTTGGGGACAGCGTTAGTCTTTGGGGCGATTACCCTGGGCATGCTCTATTGGGCGAATGTTAAACCCGCTTGGCTACTCCTGTTGGTCTCGCCGATGGTGGCGGCGGTGTTGTACGGGATCTCGTTGCCCGCCTGTGGAATCTGGACGGCGTTGGTCTGTGCGATCGCTTGGTTTACCCTCCCCCTCCGGCAAATCAGCACCCCCATCGTCGTTGCGATTAACTGGGCCGCCGCCTTCCTCGGCCAAGTCTTTTGGGGACTGCTCAAGGATTACCAAAAAGACCGCCTCATCCTCTTTCTCAACCCGGAAAAAGACCCCCTCGGTGGGGGCTATCACCTCATTCAATCCCGCATCGCCATCGGTGCCGGGGAACTCTGGGGCGAAGGACTTTTCAACGGAACCCAAACCCAACTGGACTTCATCCCTGAACAACATACCGACTTCATTTTTTCCGCTGTGGGGGAAGAACTGGGGTTCATCGGCTCAATCATTGTCATTTTTGCCTTTTGGTTAATCTGCCTGCGGCTGATCGTCATTGCCCAAAATGCCAAGGATAACTTTGGTTCCCTCTTGGCGGTGGGCGTGCTGTCAATGATTGCGTTTCAGGTGTTTGTGAATATCGGCATGACGGTGGGGGTGTCGCCGATTACCGGGTTGCCGCTGCCCTGGATTAGCTACGGACGGTCGGCCTTGCTGACGAATTTCCTCGCCTTGGGGCTAGTGGAATCGGTGGCAAACCATCGACCTCGTATGCATTTCCGTTAGCGATCACCCCCTGCTTCGCCCCGATCCCCATCAACCCGATCCCGTCGGATCAAAGGAATATGGCAAGATAGGGGCGGGCAGTCTGTTTCAGAGCAGTCTCACACTGTCTCCCTCGTAATTCTGTGATTTTGAATCAAAGGAAAACACCCATGATTTTACCTGGTGCAACAGTTCGCGTCACAAATCCTAATGACACCTATTATGAGTTTGAAGGATTAGTGCAACGCATTAGCGATGGCAATGTTGCCGTGTTGTTTGAAGGGGGCAACTGGGATAAGTTAGTCACCTTCAAGCTGGCTGAACTCGAAGCCGTGGATCTCAGCAAAGGCAAGAAAAAATAAACGATTCACCTCTGGCCTCGGTGCGATGCTGACCCGTTGCCCGTTGGGTCAATCCGCTCAATTCCGAAGCCTGGAACGAGGCCAGAGGGCTATTTTTGATGCGTTCCTCATCCTTCAGCCCCGCCCCCACCGATGCGCTTACCCTTACCCCAATTTTCCACCGATCGCCCCCGCCCCAACCATATTGCGGAAGTGATTGAAACGGCAACAACGGATTTCTTGGCGCAATGTTTGGAGCCGGAAGAGTTGAAATTTCCCGTCATGCCCCCCTTTGGCAGTTGGGTGAAGGCATTGGATGAGGAGTCCGGCAATACCGTCTTAGGCGTGATCACCTACGCCACCACAACCCCGATTGATTCGGTGCATCGGGCGCGGGCGTTGGGGATGTCCCTCGAAGAGTTGCGCGAAGAGCAACCGCAAATTTTTGCGATGTTGAAGACGGAATTTCGCGTTGCAATTGTGGGATTTTTGGCCCCAGGGCCGGAGCGATCGCCCCAAGTGTTTCAATACCTGCCGCCCCGCCCGCCCCAAATTCACCAAGCCGTCTATCGCTGTGAACCCGACGAGGTGAAGCGGTTTACGGAAGAGATGGATTTCCTGCGGACTCTGTTGCAGGTGAGCCATGTGCCGGTGGAAAGTTTAATTGCGGCCACGTTGCGGGCAGCTTTTCAGTTGCGCCAAGGCGATCGCGACTGGCTGATTAAAGCGGGGCGCACCTTGGGTCTGTTGTTGAAGGATGATTACGATAGTTTGCGTTACGTGCTCAGTCAGGTGCATGCCTGAGGTTGGGTGTTGAATAGCTGAGGAGCAAGGTCATGAACGACGCAATTCATACGTCAGGGTTTTGGGAAACACGCTATCAAGCCGGTGTGCCGCCGTGGGACTTGGGGCAGGCTGCGCCGGGGTTTGTGGCCTGGTTGGATCGCCATGGAATGGCCGTGGCGGGGAAACGGGTGGCGGTGCTCGGTTGCGGGGCGGGCCATGATGCGATCGCCTTTGCCCAAGCCGGCGCAACGGTGATCGGGTTTGACTTCGCCCCTGCTGCCATTGCACGGGCTGAACGCAACGCGGCAACAACAGATGTTGCAGCGCAATTTCTCAACCGCAATATTTTTGATCTCGCGGCTGAATTCCCGGCTCAGTTTGATTACGTGGTGGAACACACCTGTTTTTGCGCGATTGATCCGAGTCAGCGCGATCGCTATGTTCAACTTGTCCACCATATCCTCAGACCCCAGGGTGAACTGCTGGCCATTTTCTTCACCCACCGCCGCCCCGGTGGCCCGCCTTTTGGTTCGACCCCGGAGCAACTCCACGCCCACTTCCATAGCCACTTTCACCCCTTCGACCTCGTCCCCCTCGCCGCATCCTTACCCAAGCGTCAGGGGGAAGAACATTGGGGCCAAGGTCAGGCCCGCCTCACTCCGACCGCAATCTGAAAATTGTTAAGATAAGTTAACTGTTTTTTCAGAATTGTCATGGCTCCCCTGAATTTAAGCCAAATCGAGGTCAACCTCGACAGCCCCAATTCCCGCGATCGCATGGTCGCCCTCGCATCCCTACGCCACGTTTCCGCCCTGGAGGCCCTGCCGTTAATCAAAAAAGTGCTCAACGATGAAGTCCTGCAAATCCGCTCCATGGCGGTGTTTGCCCTCGGGATCAAATCTACAGAAGAGTCCTACCCTATTTTGGTGCGCCTCTTAGAAACTGACCCGGACTACGGGATTCGAGCCGATGCGGCCGGAGCCTTGGGCTATCTCGAAGATCAACGGGCCTTTGAACCCTTGGTGCGGGCTTTTTACGAAGATACCCAATGGCTCGTGCGCTTTAGTGCGGCGGTGTCTCTGGGAAATTTAAAAGATGTGCGGGCGAAATCTGTACTCCTCAACGCCCTGAAAAGTGACGAGGTGGTGATTCAGCAGGCCGCGATCGCCGCTCTGGGGGAAATTAAAGCCCTCGATGCCACCGATGCGATGCTGGACTTTGCCGGCTCTGAAGATTGGCTCGTGCGGCAACGCCTCGCCGAAGCCCTGGGCCATTTACCCAGCGAGAAAGCGAAATCCGCCCTCAACTTCCTCGCCAAAGATGCTCACCCGCAAGTGGCTCAAGCGGCAACATTGTCCCGCCAACGCCTCGCAGAGCTACTGCCCGACGCAGATTAAGGATCACGGGAGGCACAAAACCCTCTACAATAAATGCTAATTCTTCGTTCAATATCAGGTTACTAAATACAATGACACCGTCTTTAGCCAACTTTCTTTACAGCTTACTGGCCGGTACATTGGTTGTCGTCGTTCCCGCAACCGTTGCCCTCGTTTTTATTAGCCAGAAAGATAAAATCTCCCGTTCCTAAGGGTTTATTGCAGTTTTCATACACTTGAGGTACAAAGATCCCCCTCAATCCCCCTTATAAAAGGGGGAAGTGGCGTTCTCATCCTTTCGCAATCTGCTATATTGCAACCCTGCGGCCTCAGGATCGTCAGCAGCATTGCCCCTCGATTCTGAGGTCTTTTCCTAGGGGTAGGGTTTTCCTGGGCGCAATGGGCAGATTTCGCTAAGGTAGAAAGAACAGAACACCCGTGTTCAGCGATCGCGAGCTTGACGCTTAAGAAGCAGTAATGATCAATTTTGGATGGAATTCAGCCAGCATTTTGGGGGTCTTCTTGGCCGTTGCTGGTGCAGGACTTTATTTTTTACGCTCGATTAAGCCAGAACTATCGAGGGACTACGATATCTTTTTCTCTGCGGTCGGGTTGGTCTGTGGTGGGATTTTGATTGCCTACGGTTGGAAATTTGACCCACTGATGCAGTTGGGGCAATTTCTCCTCACCTTGGCCACCTTCTTTTTTGCTTTTGAAACCCTGAGGCTAAGGGGACTCGCCACCGAGCAAGCCCGCCGCAGCACGCCCATCGTCGATGATGACCGCCCGGTGAGCCGTTCCTACCGTGCCTATCGAGAACCGGACTACGACGAGCTAGAGCCTGCCTACCGTGAGCCTGCTGCTGTGCCCCGCAAACGGCTGCGGGGGAGTGATGACTACGATGATGCCCCGGCCCCGTCGCCCCGGAGTCGCGCCGCTCGTCCGACGACAGACCGCAGCAGCCCACCGCCGCGATCGCCCCGCAGTCGTCGCCCCTCCCGCGATACTCCACCGAGCCGCGACTATCCCCCCGATGAAACGCGCTACGCCGATCGCTATGACGCTTGGGAAGATGAGTGGGAAGAAACGGAAGGCGTTGAGGAACGCCGGTCGGGGCGGCGATCGCCATCCCGTCGCCCGGATGATCGGACGGTGAGTGAGCCGGAACGGCCACGCCGCAATGGTTCGGCCCGCAATGCGGCACTCTATGAGGATGAAGAACCCGCGCCCTACGTGGACTATGTGGACTACGACGAAGAACTAGAGCCGGAACCGCCTCGATCTTCAGCGCCCCGTGATGACCGCTATGGGGATGAGTACGATGACTATGGCGAGGATGATTTTGAGGCGGGGGTAGACCGCGAGCCACCGGATTACGAGGATGAACCGGATCTGGACTTTGAGGAACCGCGATCGCGCCGCCGTCCGGATCGCCCCTACGATGATGACGTTGAACCCCCGGTGGGATCGACAGAGTATTAAGGCCCTAGACCTATGATCCTGGGAGTCAGACGATGGCCCTGGCGATGGTTGGGGCGATGGGGGGGGGTAGTGGGTGCGATCGCGATCTTCCTCTCCGCCTGTCAGAACGAACCCGCCAGCATCGAACCCGTGGCCCTCAATAGCCGCTTTACCGATGAACAGCCCACCCTCAGTGGGGATGGCAAATTAGTGGCGTTCATCACCAACCGCAACGGCTCAGCACAAATTGCGGTGTATAACCTCAGCACCAAGCGATTTTTAACCCTGACGGGACTCAATCAAGACCGCACCTTAGTCCAAAGCCCCAGCCTCAGCCGCACGGGTCGCTACATCGTCTATCTGGTTAATGAAGAAGGACGACCAGCGATCGCGTTTTACGATCGCGCCATTCAACGCTCCGAAATTCTCACCCGCCGCTATCGCTATTGGGTGCGCAACCCAAAAATCAGCCCCGACGGTCGCTACATCAGTTTTGAGACCGCCCGCCGGGGTCAGTGGGATGTAGAGGTGCTGGATCGCGGGCCCAATGTGGAATTGGATATTGAAGATGGCGCGGTGATTGAACCGTAGGGATTAATCTGAGGATTCGGGGGGAACATAACCCCGCGATCGCAACACTGTTTGAATTGCCTGCTGGACTTGATCCGCCGGCTGGGACGCATCGATCCGCACGATTCGCTCCGGTTCCTGCTGGACGAGGTGGGTAAACCCCTCCCGTACCCGCCGATGAAAGGCCAGATCGGCCTGTTCAATGCGATCGCGCTGGCCCTCCCGTTGGCTACGGGCAAGACCCACTTCCACGGGAAGATCCAGCCAAAGGGTGAGATGGGGCGTGAGGTGATGGGTGGCGATCGCATTTAATTGGGCGATCAGTTCGGGATCAAGGCCCCGCCCATAGCCTTGGTACGCCCAGGTGGAATCGATAAAGCGATCGCACAGCACCATCGCCCCTTCGGATAAAGCCGGCTGGATCACCGTGTCCACATGCTGAGCGCGATCGGCCGCAAACAGTAACAATTCCGCCCGATCCACCACCGCACCACTATGGAGCAAAATATCGCGCAGTTTGCTCCCCAAGGGTGTCCCGCCCGGCTCACGGGTCTGGAGAATCGCCCGCTGTTGCCCCCATTGCGCCTTTAACCAAGCATGCGATCGCCGTAACTGCGTCGTTTTTCCCGCACCTTCCCCCCCTTCAAACACAATAAATTGACCGGACATCATAACTTTATCTTCTTTTAATACTTCAGTCTAAAAATCGATGTAGTGCTGATTCCACAGCATCATTGCGCAGGAAATCACGACATCATCAAACCAACAGCTACGGCAATCGATCAGGAGTTTAGCCGTCTCTGGGGCATCGAAACCCAATGCCTACGGCACGTTACGCAAATGAAGCCCCCGACCATGAATCCTGCGGGTACAGTGCGATGTTCCTGGCGGGTATAGCTGACAGATTTTGAAAAAAACGCTAGAGTAGCTGCAAACACCCTTGGGATAATTGATAGGCCATCGCTGTCATGATAGCCAAGCTGATCACCTTAGACCACGAGGAAAGTACGGGGAAATTATGGCTCGTTATTCCTGCTCATTTTACAGTGAAAACTCACTAGATACCCTCCTCTCCCATCTTGATACTGTTTTGCAAGCCTGTAACTTTGAAATCATTTATCGTAACAATGAGTACGTTGTTGGGCGAGAAAACCCTGGACAAGTTAAGTTCACCAAGCTCGTAACGGTTGAAGCATTGGTGGATTATCAAAGCACTGCGTCTAAAAAAGTGCATCTTAATTGCATTCTGAAAAACGAGGAACTGCCCCTCTCGACCGACAACCATTGTCGGAAGGTTTTTGATGATGTCTGCAAAAACATCCAAGACAAAACCCTGTGGCAGCTCCAGTAATCGAGCCGAACAGTACGGCTGCTGCGAAGACGGATAGGGCAAACCTATACTGAATGATCCTGTAGATCATAGGGCAGGATAACTGGATCGGGCTGAAACGAGAGTTAGCCCAAGAGGGTGGGTTACTTTCACAAGCAAGCTGCACCTATTAAAACTGGTAGTTGAGGCTGAGATAGATGCCGTCGTCTTGCAAATTGGTGGCGCGATCGCTCATATTCATCAACGGTAATGTGACATCTACACGGGCAGTGAAGTTCGGCTGCGAAATCCACAGGAAGCCCAACCCCAAACCCGCAAGCAAATGATCCGAGCGAATCTGAGCGGGATTGCTGGGGTTATTCCACACCGCCCCCATGTCGAAAAAGGGCGCAATTTGAAACAGGTTTTTTCCTACATTACTGCGGGCGACGGTGAAGCGATTCTCAGCGGAAAATCGCCAGCCATTATCTCCTGATCTGGCCCCTTGGCGATAGCCCCGCAGGGTTTGGCCACCACCAATACTAAAGGTTTCTGAGGCGAGGAGATTGTCCGGGGTGAGTTGGAAATCGCCCTGAAGAATGAGGCGATTGTTGCGATCGAGTTGTTGCACTCGTGCGACTTGACCCGCCCAACTGAAGAAGTGACCGTCAGGAATCGGCCCATCGTTGCGGGTAATGCCCAATGCATCTATACCGAGGTTGAATTGCGATCGCCCACTCCAAGCCCCCTTTGTATCCCGGCGCAAATAATCCTGACTAAACCGGATCACCGATGTACGGGTTGTGCCATCGGCTTCCGCCCCAATCCCGAAGGGTGTACCAATATCATTAAACAAAAATGTGCGGCCGGTTTTACGGCTAAAACCGAGGGAGAGGGCGAATTCTTCGCGGGGATTGCGGATTAAAGGCTGGCGAAAACTGAGGTCATACAGTTGCGATCGCCCGCGAATATTCAGCGCATCAAAGGGCGGCAGCGTGATTTTATGCCGATCCAGCACCACCCGCAGATCCAGCGTCCCATTCATCGGGTTGAGGGGGATATTGTAGCCAAAGTCCCACGCATGGTAGCCGCCGCTATAGGTGCGAGTATACCCAAGGCGCAACGCATCCCCCATGCCGGCCAAGTTGCGATACCCCACATTCGCCCCAATCCGTTCAGACCCCACGGATTCCGCTGAATAGTTATCGGTGAAAATGGAGCCAAACCAGGGTTTGCTTTCCTCTATATCGAGAGCGAGGCGACTGGTTCCCAGTTCTTCGCTGCTTTGCAGATCGATATTCAGGTCGGCAATATTGGGGTCGTTATTGAGGAGACGAAGTTGGTCTTCGAGGGCGTTGGCGTTGAAGGGGGTGGTGCGTCCTAAGTTGACGCGGCTGCGGACATATTCGGGGTTTAAGCGTTCTAGGCCGGTAATGTCTACATCGGTTAAGGTGCCTTCGAGGACGAGGATCGTGATCTCCCCTTGATCCAGGGGTTGGGCGGGGAGGACGGCGCGGGAGGTGATGTAACCGGCGTTGACGTATTGGGCGGTGATGGCGGCAATGGCGCGGTTGATTGCGCCGATGGTTGTGGGGCCAGTGATCTCGCTCACCATGGGCATAAGGTCTTCGCGGGTAAAGACGGTATTCCCTTCAAGGATGATGTTGTTGATCGTGATCGGGGTGGTGTTGTCAAGGTCGCTGGTGTCGAAGGTTTCGGGGGTCATGAGAATATCGTCATCCCCTAGGGGTTGGGGGAGTTGGTCGCTGGGTTGAATAAAGCGGTCTTGGTTGGGGTCGGTTTGTTGGGCGATGGGGTTGTTGAAGAGGTGTCGAGCTTCGGTTAGGGGTGTTTGGGCGAGGGTTTGAGGGGCCAGGGTCAGCAGGCTCAAGCTACCAAAAAGGGTCAACGTCGATTTTTTCACAGTTATTTCACTCCATCACGATTAATTAAACGATTTTGAGGCATTCACCCCGGAGAACCCACCCCTATCCGACCAGGAGGGGATTTCAGAAACAGTCCCCTCCTCGGAGGGGTGTCCGTAGGGCGGGGTGGGTCATTCTTGATTGAGGGGTAGGCATTTCTCATCGAATTCTACTGCCATGCTCTCCATGGCTTCCTCTGGGTTAGGTTCTTCTTGCTCGGTCTGTTCTAGCTCTGGGATGGTGGCGCAGGCGCGACCGAGAACAAAGCGATCGGGTGGGGTTGCTGCGAGGGGATCATGCCAAATCCGGCGAATGAGGTCAAAGTCTAGGTAGGTGAAATTAAAGGTCAAAGGTGTTACTGCACCAAAGGTTAAAAGTGTTGCATCGGTTAGTTGTGCTAGCACTGAAAAACTACCCAGTGCATCTGTTGCATTGAATGCGTTAAAAGCAATACCTTGGGCATTTGTGAGCACTGTTGCGCCATTTGTAAATGTTCCCGTTGCACCATTGGCGGTAAAACTTACACTGGCTCCCTGAATCGGAACGATGCCAAAGACTGCCTCAGCGACTCTCACACTGACATCTAGGTTAGTTAGCTTGGTGATGGTTTGATTTTGTGGAGCGACTGGGGTGATTGCTGCTCCTTGGAATTCAAAGGCTCCCATATCGACGGTTCCCCCGACAATCCTTGCTCCGGGTGCTCCCCGCTGGTCTGTGGTTAAGCCGGTGGCTAGGGCGTTATTGCCGGCGTTGATGGCGGGGCTACCGGGGAGAATGGCATGGGTTTGGGTGGGGCCGCCGTTGTTGGCAAGGGGGCCGAGTTTGGGGTCAACGCCAACGATGTTGCCATTCACGCCGTTGGTGGGAACTCCGATACCAGTCATGCCGGTGGTGCTGACGATGAGGCTGTTGGTGATGTTGAAGGTGTGTGTACCGTCATAAATGCCAATGTTGGGAGCAGTGGCGTTAGTGTTGTTGGCGATAAGGCTGTTGTTGATCGTGTGGGTATTGTCATCGCCTACGGCAATCCCCCCACCTGTATCTCCGGCAGCAGTGTTAAAAGCGATCGTCGAATTGTTCAGCATCACCGGTCCATCATCCATGAAAATTCCACCGCCATCTTCATCAGCGAAATTCCCAGAAACGGTAGAATTGGTCAGCGTCACCGAGCCAAAATCGACATAAATTCCGCCACCATACTCAGCGGAATTCCCAGAAACGGTAGAATTGGTCAGCGTCACCGAGCCATTATCCATGAAAATCCCGCCGCCCCAACTATTAGCGGAATTCCCAGAAACGGTAGAATTGGTCAGCGTCACCGAGCCATTATCGACATAAATCCCGCCACCATACTCAGCGGGGTAGTGCATTTTAGTGCAGGCTAGAGGAAAAGATAGGGGCATCTTGCTCCGCCAGCTTCTCTCTGATGCCCCGATTGTACTCATGGATGAACAGCCATATCGCCCCAATGTGGTTCTCCACCTTTTTCGAGAACGACA
>NZ_JAQMTY010000025.1 GCF_028330765.1 Spirulina subsalsa CS-330
ATACCAAGACGCGCTTTGGTTCTTCCAGACTTGTGATTAGACCGCGACAGTGGCCTGAGTTTGGCGACGATAAAACTGTTCGCGGGCTTCTTGGGTGACTCGTCCGTCCATGATGGCGAGTTGAAGCTGGGTAAACAAGACAACATCATCGGCGTTGCAGGTGAGCAATAAGCGCCGCAGTTCGTTTTCAGCCTCGACGCAGAGATAGCCCTGACAACATGCATCTTGAACAATTTCACGAATATTAGCCACAACACATCATCCTCTCAATATCACCGGGGGGGGTGAGACCCCATAGAGGTTATCCCCCACATTCGTAAGAATACTGAAAGCCCAAGCGATTCTCTATGATCTCGATCAATCCCTTGTGTTGATTGTTATCAGTTTGGTGTGTTGCGGGGAACTGAGTACGGTATGATTGGAATCATCTCAACGCCTTGACCTGTAACCGATAGACATCCTTCAATGAAGCCTTACCTCGCTGCCGCTCTTCAAATGACGAGCAAACCGAATTTAATGGAAAACTTGCTAGAGGCCGAGGAGCGCATTGATCTAGCGGTGCGGCGCGGGGCTGAGTTGGTGTGTTTGCCTGAAAATTTCTCCTTTATGGGTCTAGAGGAAGAGAAAATGGCTCAGGCAGCGGCGATCGCAGAAAAAAGTGAGCAGTTTCTCCGCACCATGGCCCAACGCTATCAAGTGACGCTCCTTGGGGGAGGCTTTCCCGTCCCCACAGCCTCCGGGGATAAAGTCCGCAACACAGCCCTCCTGATCGCACCCAACGGCGAAGAATTGACGCGCTATTACAAGGTGCATCTGTTTGATGTGGATCTTCCCGATGGGAATACCTACTGCGAATCCAGCACGGTGATGGCGGGGCATGAGTTACCGGCGATCTTCGCGTCTGAGACCTTTGGGAACCTGGGGCTATCGGTGTGCTATGACGTGCGCTTTCCGGAACTCTATCGCCACTTGTCCAAAGCGGGGGCGGATGTGTTGTTTGTGCCGGCTGCCTTCACCGCCTACACCGGGAAAGACCATTGGCAAGTGTTGCTCCAGGCCCGTGCGATCGAAAATACCTGCTATGTGATTGCGCCGGCCCAAGCGGGGAATCATTACGGGCTGCGCCATACCCACGGCCACGCGATGATTGTTGACCCTTGGGGAACGGTGCTGTCTGATGCGGGGTCGGATCAGGAGATGGCGATCGCCGAAATTAACCCCGACTGTCTCCGCCAAGTCCGCCGCCAAATGCCATCTCTCCAGCATCGGATTTTCGTCTAGTCCCCAGCGATCGCCCTAGTACAGAGTCAAGACTTAATATTCGGATTGTATTGAATGTCCAACACTCAACGTGACGGTGCGTTACGCTTCGCTAACAGCACCCTACAAACATCCTGATTCTTTGCATTGACGCTTCACTAGGGTTGCTCAACCCTTTGATTCGTAGCGTTGAGCAACCTGGACAAAACGGCCCGATTCACGGCGAGATGAACCGGATTATTCGTCGTCGCCTTCGACTTGGGCTTTATATTCCGCAGCGGTTAACACATCGTCTAACTCTGCATCGGGATCTGCGATCCGGATTTTAATCAACCACCCTTCGCCGTAGGGGTCTTCCGCCAGGGATTCCGGCGCATCGATTAACCCTTCATTGCGATCGATCACCGTGCCGCTGATGGGGGCTTTGAGATCCTCCACCGCTTTCACTGATTCAATAGTGCCAAATCCTTCGCCCGCTTCGACATCATCGCCCATTTCCGGCAATTCCAGAAAGACAATGTCTCCCAATTGGTCAAGGGCGAAGGATGTGATCCCAATGGTGGCAATTTCGCCATCCAAGCGGACGTATTCATGGGAGTCGAGGTACTTCAAGTCCTCCGGATATTCAAAAGCCATGGTGATCCCTCAAACTATGATTCAGCGTGCATTTCATCACTCTTAACCCTACTATGAAACCAGGGCTTCGTTGGTGTTGGATCGAGAAATTTGAGAATTTTTGATCGAGGGGGGCGGCCAGGGTGGAACGAATCTTAAAAACCGGGGAGGGTTGGCGGTTGGGCTGGAATCCGCAGGCGGAGGATTATGGGGGATTGGTGGGGGGGGAGGATTGGGCGGTGGAACTGACGGCGGCGGAACTTCAGGAGTTTTGTCGCCTGTTACGACAGTTGGGCGATGCGATCGCTTCGATCACCCCCGAACTCATGGCCGAAGAACATCTCACCTGCGCCGTCGAAAGTGAATCTCTCTGGCTCGAAGCCGACGGCCTTCCCCATCACTACAGTCTCCGTCTCATCCTCAACCATGGCCGCCGCGCCGAAGGCAATTGGCCCCCCAGCGCCATCCCCGGCCTGCTCCAAGCCACCCAAATGCTCAACGTGTTTTAACGACTCAATCCGGCCCTGCCTAACCCCCGCCCCGTCGCCGTCGTCCCCGCCCGGAGCGACTCGTAGACACGTCATATTCCAACGCCGCTCCAATGGAATACAACACCCCACTGAACACATAAAACACATCCATCAAGCCGCCACTTTCATAGTTTCCCGGCAACGACAACGCCACATAAAACGCCAAATCCGCCACATATTTCGCCAAGGCTGCCGCCCCGATCATGCGCCATGATTGGGAAAATCGCCCCCCCCAAAA
This sequence comes from Spirulina subsalsa CS-330, assembly GCF_028330765.1. Classification (GTDB taxonomy): domain Bacteria; phylum Cyanobacteriota; class Cyanobacteriia; order Cyanobacteriales; family Spirulinaceae; genus Spirulina; species Spirulina subsalsa_A. The sequence continues at coordinate 2,644 of NZ_JAQMTY010000025.1, forward strand.
TGCCATCAACAACGTGGCAGCAATCACCATTAACGCCACATCCGAAATTGAATAAAACAAGTTGACCGGCGTGGCAAACACCACCAAAAGCTCATCCAAGGCCATCACCCAACCCGGCGGCAGATCTTCGCTTTCTGCTTCCGCTTCAGAAATGGCTGGGGCCGTGACGGCGGCCGGAGCGTTGGGATCGGCGGGAGCATTGGGATCAACGGCGGGAGCAGGTTGGACGGCTTCGGTGCTGGGGGTGGGGGGGACTTCGACGATCGCTTCTTCCTTATTGATAGTCGCGAGTTTGAGCCATACGGCGAGGAGAGTCCCCAACACAGCAACACCTCCGACAATTAACCATTGTTTGGGTTCAAGGTTGAGACGACGGGGAAGCACGGCCAAAATCATGCCAAAGCCGACGCAAATAGTGAAGCTGATGTAAAAGAGGTCGGCGGGGGAAATTTCAGGATCAAGGTTAAAGTACAGTTCCCACATGCCAAAGAGGAAGTTACCGATGGAATAGGAGCCGAGGCCGAGGCCGATGAAGAGCCACACATCTCGACCGCTGGCAATTTGGGGGCTTTTCCAGTTGCGGTAACAGAGCCAGGTGGCGAGGATGAAGGGTAGGGTTTCTAGGGCATACGTGCCGAGCAGATACCAGAGGGGGTTCTCTTCACCGGGAATCGGAATGCTAAAGAGGGCGAAAAACCAGAAGGTTACCACTGACCAGATAATCCCCCCAAATACAATGTTTTGTCCCGATAACAATGTTGCCAATGAGGGTAGATTGGGGAGAGATTTACTCATAGCGGGGGTGGGATTAGATGGCTAATTCTCCCACGATAGCATTATGGTGAGAGAGTCTTTTGTCGCTCTTGAATCAGGGTGTCGAGTTGGCCTTGATGCTCACATTTGAAGCCTTGGCGGAGGGCGCGATCGAGGTTGATTTGGGTGAGGGGACGGACGCGATCGCACCTCGGTTGCCACAGTAAACTCACCACCGCCCAAGCTACACTCCGCAGCAAATCTAAGTCTGTTTTGAGCCAGGATTCAGTATTGCCCGGTCGCCCGGTTTCTACGACGGGATCAACTTCGACCCAAATGCCATGGATGCCGAGGTGAATCCGAGCCAGCCAGAGGGCGCGGGGCAAGTGCGAGGGGGAGGTGAGGAGTTGCACATGGTGGGCTTGCCAGCGGCGCAAAATTGGGGTGGTGTAGTAGAAGTTTTCAAAAGTGCTGTGGGCGCAGGTTTCGAGCCAGATGCGATCGCTTAAGGCCTGTTCGCGTTCAAACACCAAAAAGATACAAGGCGGCGGCGATCCACTGGAAATTAACACCGGAATGTCAGGCTGTTGGGCGACCGCTTGGGCGGCGTAGATTTCGCGGCGGATGCTACCCCCCAACACGAGCACGGCATCAATGGGCTGCTGGGCGGCGTGGGTGAGGCGCAAACCGAGGCTAATTGTGAGGATCGCCACTAGACCCAATCCCACTTTCAGCACGGTAGACCAGAGGGAACGACGACGCAGTAATGAGAAAAAGCCCATGGTGAGGAGCGATCGCACAATTTTCCTTCACCGTAGCATAGGCAAGGGGAGACCGAGCGATCGCCGTCCCCTGCCCCTTAGAATGGCCAGGTTCGACCCTAGCAGAAGATCCCACATCTTCCGCAGTTTGGGGAATCCTATCCCATGTGCTGTATGTCTGTGTTTCCTCAAAAACCCGCCCTTTGGCAGGTTTGGCTGATTTTAATCCTGGGGGTGATGGCTGTTGCCACCTCAGCCCCCATTATCCGGGTCGCCTTGGCCAGTGCGGCAACGCAGGGGTTGGGATTTAGTTTATTTTTGGCGGCGACGCGGTTGGTGATGGCCAGTGTGTTCCTCGTGCCCGCCTGGCGATCGCTCCCCGTGCGGCAGATCACCGGGGCCACTTGGGGCTATGCGATCGCCGCCGGATGCTGTCTCGCCCTCCACTTCGCCACCTGGTTCACCTCCCTCTCGTTCACCTCCATCGCCGCCTCCACCGCCCTCGTCACCACAAACCCGGTCTGGGTGGCTCTCCTCAGTTGGCTCTGGTTTGGACGACGACCCACCGGGATCACCGTGGGCGGCATTGCGATCGCCCTTACCGGCGGCATGGTCATTGCCTGGGGCGGTGCTCAGGGCAGCGCATCGGGAACCGCGCCCCTCTTCGGCGATGCCCTCGCCCTCATGGGGTCTTGGATGGCAAGTTTATATTTCATGCTCGGTCGCGAAGCCCAGCGGCGCGGGTTGAGCATCGGTCAATATGTGGCGATCGCCTATGCCGTCGCTGCGATCGTTCTTTTGCCCCTCCCCCCCGTCTTCAACATTTCCTACCTCGGCTATCCCCCCCTCGTCTACGGCTGCATCCTCCTCATGGCCATCCTGCCGCAACTCATCGGCCACACCGTGATCAATTGGTCAGTCACCCAAATTTCCCCCACCATCGTCACCCTCGCCATCCTCTTTGAACCCGTCGGCTCTAGCCTCATGGGCTGGGCCCTCTTCAGCGAAATCCCCGGCCGTTTTGTCCTCCTCGGCGGCGCGATTTTACTAATGGGCGTGGCGATTTCAATCATCGGCGAACCGCGAACCCCAGCCCCAGCAAGCAAGCCGGATAGCGTAGAACCTCGATAAAGTGATGTCATGGGCTCAGGCGCGATCGCACCTGAGCCCATAGAAAAACTCCAGCCGAAACTGGAGTTTTTTTCAAGGGGATATATAGAAAACTGGCGTTTAAATCGGAGCGGCGGGATTTGAACCCACGACCCCCACTACCCCAAAGTGGTGCGCTACCAAGCTGCGCTACGCCCCGATGGCAATCTTCCAATTGCGCTTAACAACTGTAGCATACCACATCGATTCTCAGCAATTTTTCCCAAAAAAAAGAAGCTGGCCAAGCCAGCTTCTTTTTTTTAATCTATCTCAAGTGTCAAAAGAGGACTCCCGTTATAGCCGAAGGCTTAACGGTGAGATGAATTTTGACCAACAAAGAAAACTGAGCGAAGCGAATCCTACAGGGTTGACTTAGTCCTGTAGGAAAGTTAGGATAAGGGGGAA
>NZ_JAQMTY010000278.1 GCF_028330765.1 Spirulina subsalsa CS-330
GCCAGAGGCTCACACTACCCTTGTTATCTTGAGCCTCTGTAGTGCGAGCGTCCCGCTCGCCACCGTCCCCGCTCGCTGCTCGCTGCCGTCCCGATCGCCGCCTTCTCGCTCACCGGATTGCCTTTACCCGTTTGGGGCGTACAGTTGAGAACTGGCATCCCTAAATGGGGCAAGTCAAATCACCGGATTTTTGGGAAAAGCGGAGATTTTCCCGATAGTCCACGGGACAATCGATCACCGTTGGGACATTTTGGGCGAGGGCTTCTTTGAGGGTGGGAATGAGGGCCTCTGTGGATTCGACGCGATAGCCCTTTAAGCCCATACTTTCGGCAAACTTGACAAAATCCGGATTGGTGAAATGGATAAAAGCCGATTCACCAAATTGATTCATCTGCTTCCACTCAATTAAGCCGTAGCCTTGATCATTAAAGATCAGCACCACAAAGGGGGTTTTGGTTCGTAGGGCTGTTTCGAGTTCCTGGGAATTCATCATGAAGCCACCGTCCCCCGTCACTGCCACCACATTGCGATCGGGGTGAACGAGTTTGGCCGCCAATGCACCGGGAATCGCAATCCCCATCGCAGCGAAACCGTTGGAAATGAGGCAGGTATTGGGGCGATCGCAATGGTAATGCCGCGCCATCCACATCTTGTGAGCACCCACATCAGAAATGACAATATCTTCAGGGCCCATCACTTGGCGCAGATCATAGATGATTTTTTGGGGCTTCACAGGGAATCCCGTATCATCGGCATATTGTTCATAGTCCGCGATGATATCGGCCCGCACCTGGCTGGTGAATTCCACCGCTCTGCCGGTGCGATCGGTGCGTTTCATGATTTCCGATAGGGAGTCTGAAAGATCCCCCACCACTTCCACCAGGGGAATATAGCTACTGTCAATTTCCGCCGGGCCAGCACCGATATGAATAATCGGAACTTTGCCGCCAGGATTCCATTTTTTCGGTGAATATTCAATCAAGTCATAGCCGATCGCAATCACTAAATCCGCTTGGTCAAAGGCACAACTAATATGATCCCGCTGCTGGAGTCCAATCGTCCACAGCGATAGGGGATGGGTATAGGGAATCACCCCTTTACCCATAAACGTATTCACCACCGGAATTTGCAGGCGGGTCGCGAATTCCGTCAGGGCTTCACTAGCATTGGCCCGAATCGCACCATTGCCCACCAAAATCAAGGGATGGTGTGCCTTAGAAATGGTCTCAGCCGCTTTGTTGAAACTCCGGAAAGAGGCATAGATCGGCTCTTGGCTGTCCCGTTGGAGGGTGAAGGCTTCGCCCACGGGCATCGCTGCAATATTTTCGGGCAGATCAATATGGACTGCACCGGGTTTTTCTTGCTGGGCGATTTTAAAGGCTTTGCGAATAATTTCTGGGGTATTACTGGGGCGGACGATTTGGGTGTTCCACTTGGTCACAGGGTCAAACATCGCCACAAGGTCGAGGTATTGATGAGACTCAATGTGCATGCGATCGGTCCCCACTTGGCCGGTGATTGCGACAAGGGGCGCTCCATCTAAGTTGGCATCCGCTACGCCGGTCATCAGGTTGGTCGCCCCTGGGCCGAGGGTGGATAGACAAACCCCCGCTTTGCCCGTCAGCCGACCATAGACATCGGCCATAAAGGCAGCGCCCTGTTCGTGGCGGGTGGTGATGAACTGGATTGAGGAATGTTTCAGGGCTTGCAACACGTGCAAATTTTCTTCACCCGGCAAGCCAAAAACATATTCAACGCCTTCATTTTCGAGGCATTGAACTAAGAGTTCAGCGGTGTTGAATTCTCCCATAATTTTATGTCCTGTATTGGTTTTTTGTTTGATGGTTATTTTGTTTTCGTTTAAGGGATTTGTCAGCATGGTAGTTGGAGGGTAAGGTTCAGGATTTTATTAAAACGGGAGTTTGAAAGTGATGAAGGGGGTTGAGCGTTGTTAGCGAAAATAGACGAAAACCTTGAATCAGAGGGCTTGCGCCGATCGCTTGCACGACGACATAGACAATTTCTCGGTGTTAATTAAGCTCCAAAAAAGAAATGTTAAGATTTTTATCAGGGTATGGGATTCAACGAATCCAAACTGTCTTAAGATTGACAAATTCATGAATTCCTTGCATTCCTAATTCCCGTCCGTAACCGGATCGTTTAGTGCCGCCAAAGGGTAGGCGTGGGTCTGATTTAACGAGACCATTGATAAAAACGGCTCCTGCTTCTAGATCGTTAATCAAACGATCTTGTTCCGTGGGGTTGGTTGTCCAGGCGCTGGCTCCGAGGCCGAGGGGGGTGGCGTTGGCGAGGGCGATCGCCGCCTCTAAATCCGGCACGGTAAACAACAGAGCCACAGGGCCAAAAAATTCTTCGGTGGCTCCTGGGCTGTGGGGTGGAATATCGCTCAGAATCGTCGGGGGGTAAAAGTAGCCGGGGCCATCTATGGGCTGACCGCCGGTCAGAATCCGCCCGCCCATGGCGACGGTTTTTTGTACTTGCTGATCGAGTTCATCCCGGATGCTGGCGGTGGCGAGGGGGCCGATGTCGGTGTTGGCAGCCATGGGATCACCGATGACCTGGGCTTGGAAACGTTCAATCAGTTGGGCCGTGAATTGGGGGGCGATCGCTTCATGGAGAATGAACCGTTTCGCCGCAATACAGGACTGACCATTATTCATCAGCCGTGCCGTGGTCGCTGTGCGCACCGCCAGATCAAGATCGGCGCTGTCCATGACAATAAACGGATCACTCCCGCCCAGTTCTAAAACGGTTTTTTTGATATGTTTCCCGGCCAGGGCGGCGACGCGACTGCCCGCCAATTCGCTGCCGGTGAGGGTGACGGCTTGGATGCGATCGTCGGCGATCACCGGTTCAGTTTGGCTGGCGGTGATTAACAAACTTTGAAACACGCCACTGGGGAAGCCGGCTTTTTGGAATACTTCTTCAATGGCGATCGCACATTGCGGCACATTGGACGCATGTTTTAACAGGCCCACATTCCCCGCCATCAACGCCGGAGCCGCAAACCGGAACACCTGCCAAAACGGAAAATTCCACGGCATCACCGCCAAGACGATCCCCAACGGCTGATAGCGGATAAACGCAGAGCTACCATCACTTTCCCCCGGTTGATCCTGCAAAAACTCAGCCCCATGATCGGCATAGTAGCGACAGACGAGGGCACTTTTTTTCACTTCTGCGATCGCGCTTTGATGGGTTTTACCCATTTCCAACGTCATCAAACGGGCATAGTCATCACAGTGCGCCTCAAGCTGCGCCGCCGCTTGGGACAACCATTGACCTCGTTGCTCAAAGGACGTGCGGCGATAGTCTAAAAATGCCGCTTGTCCGTGGGCAAGGCGGCGTTCAAGTTCGGAGTCATGGAGTGCGGGAAAGGTTTTGAGGGTTTCGCCTGTGGCCGGATTGGTGGTCGCAATGCCCATTGCCTCGCCTCCTAAATACTGAAGTATAGATGTGAGGTTATCTTTCTAGTCTAGTCCTCCCCTTGAAGGAAAACGAAAAAAATGTATCTTTTTTTACAAATTTATTAAAATTTAAGCATTCACCTCAAAACCAGGGAATTCCATCCCCGGCTTGCCGCCCCCTTTAGATAACCATTGGTTATTTGATAGCCATTTCTTATCAATCCTGCCTGTATCCTGGACAATTTTGCGATCCACTGCCGAGCCACAACATCACTCACCGCGCCAACAACGAAACCCTATGATTTTGTGCCCTTTTGGGGATCAACTATCCAACTGAAGATGCTAGTTCAGAGAATTGTCGGGGTTCAATCCGCCACTAAGCGGATGCGAAAACTGGCAATCCTGCGAGAATGATCGCGGCGGAAATTCGCTGAGATTGACCCTAAAACGATGGTGTCAGGCCATGAGTCCCCCGTGTTCAGATCCCGAAATTAAGCCTTCTCGTATTCCGTGATTCCCTGCCATTAATCGCAGTAGAATTCCGACTTCACCTATCCTGTTTTCAGCAGGTAAACCTGGATTTACAGTGATCCCATGCCCCGATCTCTCGTGAAAATTGAGAGATAGAGCCGGGTTAATTCCTGAGTAAATGAAGGTCAGGCACGCTCAACATTATGGCCAGTTATAAAAAGTTTCTATCAACAGAACCGCATAACCTCTCCCATCAGAACAAGGAAGCACGTTAGAATTCAGAGACTTCAAATCTGTGTTGAGGAGTTAACCTCTAATGGCTCGTACGAAATTACATCAAAAAGCAGCGATCGCTTTCGTCGCTTTGGGAATGGGAACGGCTCCCGTTTTTACCCAAGCTGCGATCGCCCAAGAAACATCCGTCAACGATCTCCTGAATCAAATTGACACCTACAGCGCTGAAGGCACGATGAGCCAAGGCGTTGGTGCATCCCAATTCAGCGATGTGTCCCCCAGCGATTGGGCCTTCCAAGCCCTCGATGACCTCGTCCGTCGCTACGACTGCCTCAAAGGCTATCCCAACGGCACCTTCCGGGGCAATCGCGCCCTCTCCCGTTACGAATTCGCCGCTGGTCTCAACGCCTGTCTCCAACAAATCGAGCGCCTGATCGCGGAAACCACCGCCGACTTCGCCACCAAAGAAGACCTAGAGACGCTCCGCCGTCTCATGCAAGAATTCGAGGCAGAACTCGCCACCCTCGGCACCCGCGTCGATAACCTTGAATCTCGCGTCGCCTTCCTCGAAGACAACCAATTCTCCACCACCACCAAACTGCAAGGGGAAGTGATCTTCGGTCTCACCGACATCTTCCAAGACTCCAGCCCCCAAAACATTGCAGCCGGTGTCTTGAATGGCTTACCCAATGTCCAAAGCACTGACAACGACGACACCAACACCGTCTTTGGGTATCGTGCGCGTCTCACCTTCAACACCAGCTTCACGGGTCAAGACCAATTGGTCACCCGCTTAGCAACCGGTAACCTCGATACGTTCAACTCCAACGAATTCACCGCCCTCAACAACCCCATCACCAGCGGTGAACCCACCCAAACCTTCAATAATGGCGACAACAATGGTGTCGTCGTTGACTGGTTAGCCTACTACTTCCCCTTCCGGGACTCCCAAGCCTACGTTGCCGCAAGGGGCGGGGTTTGGAGCGACTTCGTTCCCACCGTCAACCCCTACTTTGAAGACTTTGATGGTGGTAATGGTGCCCTGTCCACCTTCGCCTCCTCCAATCCCATCTATCGGATCGGTGGCGGTGCTGGTGCTGGCTTCAGCTTCGGCTTCAGCCCCATCGAAAGCATCCTTGGCCCCTCAACCGTCACCATCGGTTACTTGGCCGGTCAAGCCGCCGATGCGGCTGACGGCCTGTTCAATGGTGACTATGCCATCTTGGGTCAAGTCAACTTCAACCTCAACGATGACATTGCCCTCGGTGTGACCTATGTCAATGGGTATCACCCCAGCGGCACGGCTGTCTTTGATGCCGGTGGTGTAGGAGAACGCGGTATTGTGGGCAGTGGTTTTGCCAATGCGGCGGCTCTCACCAAAGTCACCAACTCCTATGGTGGTGAGTTTGCTTGGCGTTTGAATGACTCCATTGCCCTCAGCGGCTTTGCCACCTATACCGACATGATCGGCATTGGTACCGGCAACGGTGAAGTTTGGACCTATGGTTTAGGCTTGGCTTTCCCCGACTTGGGCAAAGAAGGTAACTTACTCGGCTTGTTCGCAGGTGCTCAACCCTACTTAGGTAACTTTGATAGCTTAGGGAATAGCCTCCGTAAGGATGCAACCCCGTACCACGTCGAAGCATTCTACAAGTACCAAGTTAACGACAACATCTCGATCACCCCTGGTGTGATCTGGTTGACCAGCCCCAACCAAGTAGATGACGGCGCATTGATCGGTACAATCCGTACCACCTTTACGTTCTAGACCTCACAACATTGTGTTTGAGAGATACTAATGGCAAAAGCGGTAGAGTAATCTACCGCTTTTTTTGTGGGTTTATGTCATATGGCGATCCTAAATCAATCGGAGATCTCATCTCCTCATCAAACAAGGGGCTTAAGCCCCTTGCCTGTTCATGAAGCAACTAGGATTGCTATACGAAATCCGGAACGTGAACCCCAAGTTCCAGAGGATTGAGGGTCTCGAATTAGGAGTGGGAGCGTCTCGCTCCCTAGGGGTTTAATGATGGTGTGGATGCGGATTTCGTATCAGGCGTTCAGCGTTGGCCACAGAGCAGGCCGAAACGAACTAAACCGCGTTCATAGCCCGACGACATCAACCGGAGCGAGAGCGCCGCCTCGATCGCTTCCCCGCCCAACTGCACCAAGCCCGTCACCGCCTCCCACGCCAACGCCGAATCAATCACCACATCCCAAAACGGAGCCACCGCCGTAGACCAATCCTCGCAGCGCACCGCTTGAAATCCTAACTGTGTGGCGATGTCCCGATATTCCGGCAATGCAATCACATAGGGCAAATGATAGACGCGGTAAATTTCGCTGAGGTGGTGTTGCTCGGAGGGGGTGAGGGGAATTTGATCCGCTGGGCGATGGCACCAGGTGGCGAGGAGCAACGTCCCGCCCGGTTTTAGCACCCGATAGCATTCCCTCAAAAATTGCTGCTTATCCGGCATGTGTTCGCCACTTTCCAGCGACCACACGAGGTCAAAGGATTGATCGGCAAAGGGCAAGGCCAGAGCGTCGGCAACTTGAAAATCGACGTGGGGTGTGAGTCCTGCTTCGAGGGCGCGTTCTTTGGCGCGTCCGGCTTGAATGGGGCTGAGGGTGACTCCTGTTGCGTTTGCCTGATATTTCCGGGCCAGATGCAGGGTGCTGCCGCCAATGCCGCAGCCCACATCAAGGATCGTGCGGGGGGCTTGAATGTTACCCCAGGCGAGGAGTTCTTCGATCAGATCAACTTGGGCTTGGCGGCGATCGCACTTCGACAACCCCGCCCGCCCATAATAGCCGTGGTGCATATGCTCACCCCAGATTTTTTCCCAAAGCCCGCTTGTGGTGTCGTAGAAGCGGCGAATTTTTTCAGAGAGGGGCAGTGTCATTGTAGGCTGTTGATGGCAAGTAAAGTCTATGGTCATTCTATGCTTTTAGCGTTTCAATCTCCTGGCCCGATCATGCTTGAACTGGGGCCGCTGACAATTCGATGGTATGGGTTTTTAATTGCCTGTGCTGTGGTGATCGGGGTGACGCTGGCGCAATGGCTGGCCCAACGACGCAATCTTGACCCCGATCTTGTCGGGGATATGGTGATCTGGCTAGTCATTGGCGCAATTCCCGGCGCACGTCTCTATTACGTGGCCTTTGAGTGGCAAAACTACGCCTCGCGTCCTCTGGATATTTTTGCCATTTGGCAGGGGGGAATTGCAATTCACGGCGCGATTATCGGGGGAACCCTGGCGGCGATCCTGTTTGCGCGATCGCAACAGGTCTCCTTTTGGCAACTCATTGATGTGATCGCCCCGTCCTTAATCCTGGGCCAAGGGATCGGCCGTTGGGGCAATTTCTTTAACTCCGAAGCCTTTGGCCGTCCCACGGATCTACCCTGGAAACTCTTCATCCCCCTCCGCAACCGTCCGCCCCAATGGTCGAGTTTTGAATATTTTCATCCCACCTTTCTCTACGAATCCCTCTGGAATTTGGGGGTGTTTGTGGTGCTGTTGAGTCTCTTTTTTTGGGGGCTGCGGCATCCCGGCGCGTTGAAAGTGGGGACATTGATTTTTGCCTATCTCATTCTCTACAGTATGGGACGCTTTTGGATTGAAGGCTTACGCACCGATAGCCTCATGTTTGGCCCCCTGCGCATTGCACAGATCATCAGCTTGGCGCAAATTGCGCTTGGGGCATGGGGGTTAGTGTGGATTTATCGGTTGAAGCGATCGCTCCCCGATGTGGTCGCCCCTGCCGCCGATTAACCCGGCAATTCTTCATTAGGCTTGTTTATTAAAGATTCGGGATCAGTCTATGATCCCGAATCTTTTCTGAAGATGTTAAAGTTGTGTAACAAAGACTGCTTTTTTCTTGACTATATTTCCCCAATATGGGTCAACCACTCACGCAGGTTTACTTTATGCAAGTCGTGAATCCTACCCTTTTCACCCCCCTAGCCGCGCAAATTGAGCAGTTTTTCCGGGAAACTGCCGGAGATTGGCATTCGCAACGCCGTTACTACACCCTCAGCAGTGGAGACACCCAAGAAGTGGAAAGCCTGCTCACCGTTCAATTCCTAGAGCAAGGTGCGCCCGAACTGCTCCATTTAGCCGGCTTACATGACCTTGATGATCCTGCGTCGGTTTCCTGTGGCACTCAAGTCACCTGGGAAAGTACCTACACCAATCAAAATCGCAAACCCGCCACCGGCTCAACCATTTTCGGGGTCTGTGGCGATTTACTCCTGCGCGATCGCGGCTTTGCGACCCCCAAACCCATCACCGCCCAATACACCTGTCCAAATCAGCAAATTCTCTGTCTGCGCACCGAATACAACGGCTCTAGCTTTGAAGAAGAACTGAAACTGATCGGCACACAATACCGCACCCGCCAATCAATCATCTCCCGTGCGGGCCAGGAAATCATGATCGGTCAATACCTCGAAAAACGGATCTGAGCTTGATTGTCGATCGGATCGCCTCCCAAGCAACTCATTGAACAATAGCGGAGCTTCTGTCTGGTTTAACCCCAGCAGAAGCCCCGCCGTTTTTCAGTAGTGAGTCATGCCCGATGATCCCACCGATTCCCAAAACAAGGCACAATGGAGAACTATCTTCAATGCAAAAAGAGGACTCCCGCTACACCGTTAGGTTAGCGGTGAGATGAATTTTTGCCAACAAATAAACCGACCAACGGGAGACGACTGAATTCAGTTTTGTGTTAAAATTGAGAAGCCAACGCACCAAAGTGTGCCTAGAGGGGCAATATTGGTGGTTCTCGCCAGATAAAATGTCCGACCAAAAAGAAATACCTGAATCACAGGGGCGGCATAGTTTATGAAGGAGAAATCGAAACATAACTAAGTTTTTGTTGTCTGCTGCGGGACATTCAGTGGACGTTAAACAGA
>NZ_JAQMTY010000279.1 GCF_028330765.1 Spirulina subsalsa CS-330
ATCTGCTCTAGCCAATTTGGCGATTTGAGCAGGGAAAATAACGGTAGTTTCCTGAAGATGCCTCAAAAAACAGTACAAATGTCCTAATTTTATTTTTCTCCCAGGAAAACGAATCAGCCCTACCTTAAAAAGGGGGGAACGAAAAAAAGTCCCCCTTTTTAAGGGGGATTTAGGGGGATCAAACGCAGACGAGGCCAACATTTGAACGTTATGTATAAGCAGTAGCCCTTAGGGAGAGGGGTTGGGGGTGAGGGCTATCAAAGTCAATCAACCAGGTGGTGGATGGTCTGCGGGACTCCTGTTTAGTCTTGGCTCTCGTGCCATGGCTCCGCCGGACAGGATCACCACACTAATCAGAAGCATGGTGATCGAGCCAGCGGGCGAGGTTGACGATCCGGAGGGCGGGCCAGACTTGGTTAATGTGGGTGGGATGGGCGGGAATGGTTTTGAGGAGGGCGATCGCATCCACATAGGCCGCGATCGCGTCACAATCCCTGATCCGATGCCAAGGAGTTACACCCCGCTGAAGATGGATCAGGAGAGGCTGACCGGCGAGGGCAGTTTTCGGGCGTTCGAGCACGGCGGGGGGGAAGGGGGTGCGGCGTTGACGGGGGCGATCGCGCAGGGTTTCCCGCAGGAGAGTTTTGTCTACGAACCACGGCAGGGGCGGCAGAGCGAGGAGATAATTCAACAGCCGCAGATCGAGAAACGGAAAGGGAAATTCTAAGGGGAAGCCATGGAACCCCGGATCAGAGGTTTCAAAATTCAGCCGCCAGAGGGGATGGAGCAGGTGATGATAGGCGCGATCGCGTCTTGGATGCACGGTGGGCGGGGCTTGGTGATACTGCTGCCATCGTGCTTGGCACTGTACCCGCGCCGCAAAGTCCGGGTTTAACCAGGTGGGATAGGTTGGCCCTAGGTCATCGCGATTCGTTCGCGATCGCCAGCGAGCTTTAATCCCCGTACCCCATTGGGGGCGTTTTTGCTCGGTCACAAGACAGCGCCACAGATCCCGCATCAGCAGTCCGGTGGGCATGCCGCGCCACAGTTCCGCCACCGTTGAGGGGCGCATCCCTTCATCACCCCCTTGGCCATAGAGCAGGATACGACTGTGACGGGCCAGGGTGGGATAGTGCCACTGTTGTAGTTGTGGAAAGAAGCTCAACGTTGGTTCTGGGGTGGGTTGCCAAGCCTCGAAGGGGTGAGCCTCGCCCGATTCGAGGATCTGGTGAGGGAGGTGGAAGGCGGCGGCGGTGTGGGCAGCGGCGGCGGGTTCTGGGTCGGCAAATAATGACTGATAGCTGAAGGTGAACGCCTGGATTTCAGGACGGGGGGTCTGGTCGTGGAGGGTGGCGGCAAGGAGGCCAGAATCAAGACCGCCACTGAGGAGGAGGCCGATCCGATCGCTCCGGGTGCGATCGCGCACCGCCCTTTCGAGATGATCTTGAAAGTGGAGAATATAGCTGCGGGGATCGCGATACCGGATCGGTTCCGGGACGGGTAACGTCCAATAGCGCCGCACCTGGAGGCGATCGCGCCGCACCGAGAGACAATGCCCCCCTGGGATGGCTTGGATCGCTTGAAACGTCGTAATGTGGGGATTTTGATGGACATCGAAGAGCATTAAATCCGCGATCGCCTCCTCATTCAATGCCGTTGAAACCTGCGGGTGGGCTTGAATCGCTGCGATCGCCGTACTCACCACCACCACCGGCCCCACTTCGGCATAGTAAAGCGGCTTAATCCCCAACTGATCCCGCCCGCAAAATAAACAATCGCGCCGTTGATCCCAAACCGCAAAGGCAAAATCCCCCTGGAGATAGTCCACACAGTCTTCCACCCAAGCCAAATAGGCCATCAACACCAACAGCCCATCGGGAGCCGTCACCGCCACCGGATACCCCGCCTGATAGAGGCGATCGCGCAATTGCGCCCGGCCATCCAACCGCGCCGATGCCGTGATCCACACCTGACCATCCAGGGCCAAGGGCTGCCGATCCGGGTCGGTATCAGTTTGCACCGTGAGTAACGTATGGCCCAACGCGATCGGCGGCTGCTCCTGCCAAAGGGTTTGAGCATCGGGCCCGGACGAGATTAACACCGTTTGGATCGCGTGCAGGACGGTCGGATCACAGGGTTGGCCGTCCCGCTGCCAGAGGGCAAACAGACCGCTCATAACTCACCCTGCCCCAGGCCGGGGTTAGAAAGGATCGTCCGGTGATTGCGCCGGAAATCGAGCCAAGAGGGTCTCAAAATCCGCCATAAGCTGTCGTTCATTCGCAGACGTAAACCAGGGAACATGGACAAAGATCGCCTCACAGGGCCACCGCACCGTGGTGAGGTGGGCGAGGACGTTAAAATACAAACCTTCACAGACAAACTGACCCGCATCATGGCTGATCGCGGTGCAGGGGAGATCGTGAATCAGGGACTGGAGATCCACGGAGGTTTTCCGGGTGAGAGTCCCTTGGCGGGCATTGGATTCGACGGTGAGGTGCGATCGCGTTTCAGCCATACCACAACAGATCACCCCATCCGGTTGGAGGGTGTCGATCGCCATGATCACCGCTTGGCTAGCCGACTCAGTCTCAACGGGCAAACGACGTAGCAGCGTCAGACAACCATGGGGCCAAGTGATCGGATTCAGCTTCGCCAAGAGGTCATCGGACGCATTCGAGGTTTGATGGGAGAGCCAGGGTTGAAACGATGTTAATAGTAAATGTTTACTCATCCTCGAAGTCAGAGTTGACTGCCGCACTACCACCGCTCACCGTGACGAGGTCGATTTGCTGGCGGTAGTAATCCACACTTTTAACCTGGACTTCAACGCGATCGCCCAAGCGATAGGCCGTGCGATTTTTCCGACCCACCAAACAACTATGGCGGGAGCGATATTCATACCAGTCATCTTTTAAGGAACTGACATGGACAAGACCCTCTACCATCAATTCTTCAATTTCCACAAAGAACCCATAGGACTGCACCCCGGTAATCCAACCCTTAAAGACCCCGCCCGTGCGTTCCTTCATCCGTTCAGCTTTTTTCAGGCCTTCGAGATCACTTTCGGCATCTTCGGCGATTTTCAGCCGCTCATTGAGATGATGCACCACGGTATGCACATCGGTTTCCCATTGACTTTGCACCGCCGGCGGTAGAACATTCCAGGTTAATTCGTCGTAGGATTGACTGCTACCGAGATTCACCACCTTTTTAGACCGGGTGGTTTTGCGATCGCGCCCCTCCTTAAACAACGTCTGCAACAGCCGCTGCATCAACAAATCTGCATAGCGCCGCCCCGGTGACATCACATGACAATAGCCATCGTAGGCCAAGCCAAAATGCGGCATCGGCTTCGTGCTATAGGTCGCCGGCTTAATCGTCTTTTTCAAAAACTCCGTCAAAATCTTCGGAGCCGGCGAATTGGCGATCTCTTGGGTAAAGCTCTGGTAATCCCGCGAACTCAGATCATCATCGGAGTCAATATCCAACGTCAGATCCAAATTCGTCCCCAATTTCAAAAAGTCTTCCAACTCCATCACATCGGGTTCCACTTGGGCACAGTACAGAGCCGGTAACTCCAACGCCCGACAGTGATCCGCCACCACTTTCCCCGCCAACACCGACAGATCCATCAACATCGATCGCAGCGGCATCGTCGAATCCACCGTAATCGCCCCTAAACGACTTTCATCCTTAAACCCATAGGATGCGGGAGGCGTTTGCAGATCAAAGCCGCCCCGCTGCAAGCGTTGCGCCTTCACCAAAGGAGCCAGGGTGAAAAAGAGTTGTTCGAGCATTTCGCTGGCGTTTTGTAACTCAGCGGGGGTTTCTTCCTGTTGCCCTAAATACCCTTGCACCTGTTGGTAGCTCAGTTGATGATCCACCTTAATCACGCTGGGCTGAATATCAAATTCGATCACCTGACCCGTTTTATCCAGGGTGAGGAGAATGCTGATCGCGAGGCGTTCATGATCCACCGTGAAGGAACACCGCCGCGAAATCGTTTCCGGCAGCAACGGCACGATAAAGTCGTCTAAATACACCGCTGTGCCGCGTTTTTTCGCTTCATTGTCCACGGGGGAACCGGGTTCAATGTAATGGGCGAGATCCACAATGTGAATGCCGAGGAGCCATTGTCCCTCTTCGAGGGGTTCGAGGCTAAAGGCATTTTCAATAATATCGGTGGGCTTCCCTTGCAAACAGTCCTCATCTTCGAGGGTCAGGGTGAACACCGATCGCAGATCAAAACGTTTGTTAATTTCAGCTTTGGCGATTTTGCCGTTGGGGGCCGGTTTGGGGGCGGCTTTGGCTGCCTCTAGGACTTTTTCGCTGAAGCCTTGGGGCAGGTCATGCTTGCAGGCCACGATATCAGTATCGGCGGCGGCCTCAGCATCGGAGCCGAGGATCTTGGTGACGCGACCGAGGGGCAATTTCATCCCGATCGCATAGCGGAGAATTTCCACATGGACGAGGTGATTGATCGCGTCGGCGAGTTCATCCCCTTCGGTTTGGAGGTCGATTTCAAAGAGGAGGCGATCGTCTAAGGGGACGGCGCGATAGCCGTGAGCAATGTGCTTAATCCGGGCCAGGAGGGAGGGGTTAGCGCGATCGAGGATGACTTGCACTGCGCCTTCGGGGGAGCGGCGGCGGCTGCCTTCTTTGATGATCCGCACGAGGACGCGATCGCCGTTCCAGGCATTGCTGAGATAACTCTCGCGCACATAGATATCATCGGCCCCTTCTTCATCTTGAATCGCAAAACAAAACCCTTTGCTCGAACAGCGCAGCTTGGCTTCTACCATGCCGTCCGGTAACACCCGTCGATATTTACCGAGTTCTTTATTCAGTAACCCCACTTTTTCGAGGGCATCGAGGGCGATTTGGAGTTTTTGGGCGCACAGTTCGTCTTCGCAGTCTAATTTTTTTTCTAAAAACTTGGCGGCAACGAGTTTATCAGGACTCAGTTGAGCGAGTAATGTAGCGATTGAAAATTCCATTTTTTTCGTTAATAGTCCTTGTTAAATAGACGAGAATGAGTGGGGGTTGAGGAGGGCAACGGAACTCAGCGCTGAGTGACCGAGCAGAGAACTGTGAACAGAGCTACCGAGCGGTTGAGCGCGGGGTGTTGGGGGGATCTGTCTCAGGGGGGCTGTCGCGATGCGGCTCTACCGCAAAAAACGAGGATTTGCTCACAGCATCCGTGGGGAAAACCGATGGAGATGGTTCATTTTCGGAGGCGAGAGACACTGCACAGGGGCAACGAGTTGATGACGTGAGTGCGATCGCTAGACGGGGAGCTTGGATCTTTGCCGTTCCAAGCTGTGGCGTATCTCCGAAAAAGTAGGCAGACAGATAACCCTGCCATTATTTTAGGTTTAATGGGGACTTTGGCAACTTGTTGAAAGAAAAAAACGCTACAATGTCCTCTGATTAAGATGATTTTTTAGTCAAGTTAGCGATCGCCAACGGGTAGCACAGCCTGCGTTAGGATTTGCGGTGTGACCGCCAGTGCAGCAGACGTGGTGGAGTTGCCCAGCCACTTAGAAACGAGAAACATCATGGGACTAGAACAATTTCGAGCCTGTTATCCAATGGGGGGGGTGATTACAGAATTGGTGCTGTATAAACAAGGTCAGTATGTGGTGCGCTGCTGTTTGGAGGTAGATGGGCGGGCGATCGCCACGGGATTGAGTGCCGCGCCCACGGTGGAGGCAGCGGAAGATCAAGCCCGCGATCGCGCCATAGCCCTCTGGCTCAAAATCCCCAGCCCTGCCCTGACCGCTGCCCCTGCGTCGCCCGCTCCTCCCCCCACCCAAGACCCCAAACCCACGCCCCCACCCCCTGTGGTGCAACCAGCCCCGCCTAAGGCCGCCGAAACCCCGACCCCGGTTTTCACCCCCGATCCCC
>NZ_JAQMTY010000280.1 GCF_028330765.1 Spirulina subsalsa CS-330
CACTTGGGTGCGTTGGCTTCTCGATTTTAACACAAAACTGAATTCAGTCGTCTCCCGTTGGTCGGTTTATTGGTTGGCAAAAATTCATCTCACCGCTAACCTAACGGTGTAGCGGGAGTCCTCTTTTTGCATTTAAGATAGGGGAGGCTGGAGGGGGTTGAGAAAATAGCGAGCCGTCACCATCCGTTTACAACAATGATGGCACATCAATTATGAAGGGAATCTGAATCCTTCCGGTGCGATCGCGCTCCTAGTCTGCGGTTCCGGCTTGAATGGATTCGACGCTGGCTTTGATTTCATCGAGGGTTTTGAGCACTAACCGTTTCGCCTGTAATGACCAACCCCAGCGTTGGATTTTAATGGCCAGAAAAAAACCGATCCCCGTGGCGAGAAAATCTAGGGGCTGCTGGGCTGAAATGCCAAATAATAACCCCAAACCACCAATCCCCCAACAGGGCAGGGCTAACACTTGGCGATTCGTTTCGACCACTTGGGCGAGGAAATGGGTGGGAATTTCGGCGGCGATTTGATCCCGGATGGCCTGCTGTTGGGGATAGGGAACGACGAAGCCGAATTTGCGGCGCAATTTTTCGATTTTGCGGGCTTCGGTGCTGTATTCCGTGAGTTGGTCTTCGGCGAGTTGGATCAAGTGTGCGGCTGAACTCATAGGTTTTGGCGAGTGGGAGGATGGGAAACACGATGACGGGGGGCGATCGCAGTTAGGGGCCTTGTCCTCCACATCCGTCAACCGACCAGATTCATTTTAAAGCGGAACGGGATCAAGGGTGGATTGTGCCCCTGCCCCGCCCCCGTTCCTAAAGAATTGCTGCAATTCTGAACGGGTCACGAGATTCGTCCATCAAGATAGAGTTTGAACCCTCACACCCTGTTGAATCACGCCATGCTTGAACACGATGTCATCATTGTTGGCGGTGGCCTTGCCGGATGTCGCGCCGCCTTGGAAATTAAACGCCGTGATCCCAAGCTAGATGTGGGCTTAGTGGCGAAAACTCACCCGATCCGCTCCCACTCCGTCGCCGCCCAAGGGGGGATCGCCGCCACCCTGAAAAATGTTGACCCCGAAGATAGCTGGGAAGCCCACGCCTTCGACACGGTGAAGGGTTCGGACTATCTCGCCGATCAAGACGCGGTGGAGTTGCTCACCCGTGAAGCGCCCGATGTGATTATTGACCTCGAACATATGGGGGTGCTGTTTTCGCGCCTGCCCGATGGCCATATTGCCCAGCGGGCCTTTGGGGGGCATTCCCATCAACGCACCTGTTATGCGGCGGATAAGACGGGTCACGCGATTTTGCATGAGTTGGTGAGTAATTTGCGATCGCAACAGGTCAAAGTGTACGACGAATGGTACGTGATGGACTTGATCCTTGAAGATAACGAAGCCAAGGGGATCGTCATGTACAACATTCTCAACAGCCATCTCGAAGCGGTGCGGGCCAAGGCGGTGATGTTCGCCACCGGGGGCTATGGCCGCGTCTTTAACACCACCTCCAACGACTACGCCTCGACGGGGGACGGCTTGGCGATGTGTGCGCGGGTGGGGTTGCCCCTCGAAGATATGGAGTTTGTCCAGTTTCACCCGACGGGCCTCTATCCGGTGGGGGTGTTGATTTCCGAGGCGGTGCGCGGTGAAGGGGCCTATCTGCGCAACAGTGAGGGCGATCGCTTCATGGCCAACTATGCCCCCAACCAGATGGAACTGGCCCCCCGCGACATCACCTCACGGGCGATTACCCTCGAAATTCGGGCCGGGCGGGGCATTCATCCCGACGGCAGCGCGGGCGGGCCCTTTATCCATCTGGATTTGCGCCACATGGGGAAAGAGAAAATCATGAGCCGCGTTCCCTTCTGTTGGGAAGAAGCCCACCGCCTCTTAGGAATCGATGCCGTGGAGCAACCGATGCCCGTGCGGCCCACGGCTCACTATTCCATGGGCGGCATTCCGGTGAATACCTCCGGCCAGGTGCGCCGCAGTGCCGATCAACTCGTCGAGGGCTTTTTCGCGGCGGGAGAGGCGGCCTGTGTGTCGGTGCATGGGGCGAATCGCTTAGGGAGTAATTCCCTTTTAGAATGTGTGGTCTATGGCCGCCGGACGGGGGCGGCGATCGCAGAATACGTCCAAACCCGCAAACTCCCCAGCTTCGACGCACAGACCTATTGCGATCGCGCCCAAATCCGGATGCGCCAAGTCCTCGAACAAGAGGGCGACCTCCGCTTAGGGGATCTACGCCAACGGTTCCAAGACTGCATGAGCGAACATTGTGGCGTATTTCGCACCGCCGAGATCATGCAAGCGGGCTTAGATCAAGTCCAAGCGTTAAAGGCAGAATACGGGCGGATTCAATTGAGCGATCGTACCCTCGCCTGGAATACGGAATTAATCGAAGCGATCGAACTCCAGCACCTGATGGTCGTCGGCGAAGTAATCCTCACTTCCGCCCTCCACCGTACCGAAAGCCGAGGCGCACATTCCCGCGAAGACTTCCCCAACCGTAACGATCAAACCTTCCTCAACCACACCCTCGCCTACCATTCCGCCGCCGGCGTTGATCTCGCCTATATGCCCGTCGTCATCAACCGATTTGAACCCAAAGAGCGCAAATATTAAGCAAGTTATTGGTACTTTCAAGAGTGATCATTTATGGATTAATCACAAAGTAGGCTGAAGCTATTTTTATAGCTGAGGAAGATTGCTATTTTGCAAGAGTTCAAGCAGTTCAGGGATGTGGTACTGAACTACATCCCAGAGAATTTTGAGATCAACTTCCTTGTATTCATGAACAATCCGGTTACGCATTCCACGCATGGCAGCAATGGGAACCTGAGGATTAAG
The DNA here is from genome assembly GCF_028330765.1 of Spirulina subsalsa CS-330. Lineage (GTDB taxonomy): Bacteria > Cyanobacteriota > Cyanobacteriia > Cyanobacteriales > Spirulinaceae > Spirulina > Spirulina subsalsa_A. The sequence continues at coordinate 2,855 of NZ_JAQMTY010000280.1, forward strand.
CGTTTGATAATCAAGGCTAAGACGATTGGTAGCTTCGCCAAGAATGGTAAGTTGATAAAGGACTGAAGACTGAGTTTTTAAGTCACGATTAAATGTTTCCTGATTTTGTCCTTGGCTGAATTCAAGAATTAGGGTGCAAGCGTGGATTGCGTCCAGAAGATATTCGCGATCGCGATTCATAGGGAATAGATGAGGCGGGCATGGTTAAGAATGGCAGCACGGCGGATCGGGTTGTGGCTTTGTTCGATTGCTCGCCGCGTTGTGAGGTCAATGGGACGATTTTGAAGCAGGGGACTCAGTTGGCTTTCGATCTGATCAAGGTCAAAAAACGTAATCTGAGCCGTAGGGTGAAAGGTCGCGAGAATATCGATGTCGCTGGTAGGGCGGAAGTCATCCCGGAGCACAGAACCAAAGAGTTCAAGCTTAATAATTTGCCACTGTTGGCAGAGGACTGAGAGGCGATCGCGCTCCACCGTGAGTCCAGGGCGAATTTCTAAACAATGGGGAGTCCTGTTGATCATGTGCTTGATGGTTGGGGGGCGTGGATTATTCCGCAGCTTCGGCGATCAGGGTTTGGAAGCGTTGCCATTGTGCGGGGGTGATGCGGAAGTTGGTGCTGTTGGGGGCGCGGATGATCGTGAGGTCTTTGAGGATGGGGTCTTGGCGGACGGTGGTGCGGAGGATGGGGGTGGTGAGTTTTTGAGTGAAGTGGAGCAGGGCTTGGGGGCGAGTGCCGATCCGGCTTTTGTCGATCCAATAGGCGCGATCGCTCGGATTCGGCATCAATTCCGGCAGGCCGCTGATGGTTGCGATCGCATAGGCCCCCGCCTCTTTCCCCGCAATCCAAACGATCACCCCATCCCCCAGGGCGATCTCCTTCGCGTACCGGGTCGTCAGCCACGGCATTTGATCAAAATCCCGAATTGCATCCTGAATCCGATAATATTTCGGGTTGCCTTGAAACAGCCAATACGCCATGAGAGATCACCATCATTTAGAGGGAAATTGTATCAGGTTGATTCCCGGCCTGTTGGAATTTGTAACGATCTCTCAAAGTCCCTCGCCCTGACTGGGAGAGGGATTTAGGGTGAGGGCCTCTGTGGTACTTGCATCAAGAATTGGGATTAGCCCATCAAGACTTCGCGCTCGACGGTGATGCCATCAAGATAGGTGCGATCGTCGCAGAGGTGGGGTAACTTTAACTGCGACTCCAGCACACCCCGCGCTAAGGAACGGCGGCGCAGTTCGCTAAAACTCCCCGGCGCGAGAATCCGCAGGCGTGGATTTGGGATTGGCTGCGGGCGGCGGTAGGCATAGGATGCATGGATGCTGGCGAGGATTTGGTCAAACCGTTGAATAAACTGATCCGGCTGTGCTAAAACCTGCCCCGGTGCGAGTTCGATGTTGACGCGATAATGGGGCGGGATGTCGTCGGAAAGGGTAACGCAGAAATAAGTGAGGGTGAGATTAAATTCGGTTTGGAGTTGGTTGAAGGTGGCGACGAGGTGATATTCGGTGGTTTTTTCGGTGGTGGCGGAGAGGAGACCGCCGCGACGATGGCGAAAAATCAGCATCGGTGCGTCATGGTAAAACCCTTCGATTTCCACCACATCGCCGATGTCGTAGCGATAGAGACCATTGAGGGCGGTAACAAGGATGCGGTAGCGATCGCCCACATTCACTTCGTGGGGTAGCACCGTTTGCGGTTCTGCCGCCTCCCATTCCGATTCAGGGATAAACTCATAAAACCCACTATTCACCGCCAAAATCGCCCCATCCGTCCCAAAATCCCGATGCATCCCATACACCGCTTCCGCAGAGGAATAGGTTCCCCCAAAGATGGGTAGATCGCCGAAATACTCCGGGAATCGCTCAAAATAAAAGTCCGACGTGCCGCCCCGCGCCGTGATCATAAACGAGAGCTTGGGCCAAGCGTCTTTGGGGTAGAGATGGCCGGTATTGTGGAAAATTTGGGCGAGTTCGGCGGCGCGGTGGGGGTCGCTGCGCCATTGCCGGGTGAGGCGACGCTTAAGAGCGGCATCCAATTGCAGCCAGTCGGGTAATGTGCCGGTTTTGAGGTCGTGGATGAGGCTGGGGGCGTGGCGTTCGATCGCTTGGCAAAAGGTGAGGGCATAGAGGGGAAAGGTGGCACTGAGCAGGCCAAGATTGCGATCGCTCAACGCAAACAAGAGCGCCAAATAATTGCGCGTTTCGCCATCCTCAATCCGCAACACATCCACCGGATGGGCGAACACCTGCTGATAAATCGGCCCCAACAGGTTAATATCCCCCACACTAATCGGCCCGTAGGCCACCCCCTGGGGCGAATAGCCGAAGGGCCGCGCCGAATTATTAAACAACATCTTCCCCAAGGGACGGCGATCGCGCTTCGCTGCCCAGGCGGCAAACCCCATCGCCACCTGATTCGCCCGACTGACGGCCTGGCGCGATCGCTTCGTAATCGGCAACATTTTGCGATTGCCCGTCGAACCGCTGGTAATGCTGAAATAAATCGCCGGGTCGGGGGTCATCACATTTTGCTCCCCCTGAAACATCCGCTCCACATAGGGTTCATAGGTGCTGTACTGCGTCACCGGCACTTGCTGGCGAAAGTCTGACAGGGTTTGCACCGTGCCTAATCCCAAGGCCTGCCCTAAAACGGTGTTGCGATTGACCTGAAGCAACTGCGCTAAAAATTCGGTTTGGATCGCAGCGGTGCGTTGGGTCTGCTGAATAAAGCGGTTACGAGCGTGGCGGGCCGCTCCTCCAATCAACGCCAGCAACAGGTTAGCCATGAATTTTTGATACTCCCGCGATCGCGAATGATTCAGTGCGATTATCGCAGAACAATTCCCAAGGTGATACTTAATCCCCAATCTCGATGCAGGGACTACACTGGCCCTCACCCCAAACCCCTTGTCCAGTGGACGAGGGGCTTTAGATGTTGTTTGACCAAAACCAAACCCATGCAATCAATGACGAGATACATCAATGGGCTGTGCAACAGTTTGCCACGCCATCGGGTCAACGCTGGCTTGTTCAATTGAAACACAAGCAGAAAGCGGCGGGCATTTACCATGCTCCTCTTTAACTTGTCAACATACGGAATGTCAGTTTGAGGGGTGAGGTGTCAACGGTTTTAATCTGCATCGTCAACGTGTTAATTGGTTGAGTGCGGTTTCTAACGTATGGGGGGATTTGTCGGGGGGCGGGGAGAATCGCGGGTACAGTCAGAGGGTGAAGCGATCGCGCAATGCCGGATCTTCCTGCGGCAACAGATACGGCTGACTCGACAGCGCCGGACGGGAGGCATAGCGTCCCTCAATGCCACAAAGATATTGATCAATGGCATAGTTCGTCTGATTCCACACCGCTACCCCCGCAACATCGGGCGGAATATCCCGCAGCATTTTTTCAAACACTGAGGCATGATACGCCAGAGCATGAGTGCAGGTTATGACACGGCAAGGATGTTCTAGGGCTTGACAGTCAGGTGCGAGGGGAAACTGATTCCCCCATCGATGTCCCCCCATTTGAAAAATCTGCCAATCTACCCGCTTTAACTCTTCAACACAACGCGATACATCCTCCAGAATCGTATCTAAAAAAAGCGCATCATCTTCAAAGACAAGCACATTATCTAATCCCAATTTCTGGGCGCGTTCAACAATTATCCGATGGGATAATGTACAGCCAATATAATGGGATTCTGGGGTTTCAATGGCAGAAAAACGATGTACCCGATGTAAAATTCCGAGGTGATAAAAGCGTTGCTCCATGGCCTGCCACCGTTCAGATTGTCGATCTAAGTTGATGCAATAAATCGCATCAAAATAGAAAAATGGATTTTCTAGTTCGGTGATGATCTGCTGCTTGACTGTCGCAAAAGCACGGTGACCAAAATAGTCCGCTCCATGCTCAAACATTGGCTCTAGCGGCCATCCTAATTCGTGAAACGCGATCGCCTGATTCCGGATCGCCTCTTCCCAGGGCAACCATCCCAAGGGATTGGGCAGCGGCAAGGCTCCACGCTGTAACCGTGACCATCCCAAACAGGGTAAACATTGCACCGTGCCCCCTTGGCGACGATACTTTTCTTGCACATAGCCCACCAATCCCCCCCGTCCCCAAAAATGCGGATTCAA
>NZ_JAQMTY010000281.1 GCF_028330765.1 Spirulina subsalsa CS-330
CAATTAAAGGACTCGCTGTCGCTCGATTTGTTTGTTGGTGCAAATTCATCTCGCCACTAAAAGGCATGTCCGCCGTTACCTTCGGTAACTCTACTCGGACTCGCTTTATAGTGGGAGTCTTCTTTGCACATTTAAGATAAACAAACAAGGCAAGGCGCAATGAGATTAAGGGTGTTGAACCGAGTTGCACCGGATAAGTTCCAATCACGATTCTTTGCATCACGGGGGACTCGTGGGCAATGCCATCTCATTTTAGACGGTGATCCCGATCCTGAGCACCCCGGCCGGAGATGGGCGATCGCCCCCCATCCCCATCCACCCGAAACCCAAGAGGGGGGATCTCACCCCCTACAATTGAGAATGAACTCAATTGCCATTATTCACCCAAGGACGGATCAATTGTGCTGCTTTCCAAAGGCTGTGAAATCGAACTCTACACCGGACATCCCGACGGAACCATCGTGGGCCTGTCCGATCACATTGTCCAGGATCTCGCGGGGTTTGTCCGCGAACCCGATAGCCGCAACGTGGAATACACCACAGCCCCGTTTAGCGGTTACGATCGCCTCCTCTGTGCCCTCGTGCGTCCCCGCCAACAACTCCGCCGCTACGTCACCCGGTACGGTGACTATACCCTCCACCCCGGTAGCACTCTCTCCCTCGGCGACACCAGGCAATTCTTTCGCTCCGACCCCAACAACCCCTACCACGCCTACATCGAGCAGACCTATCACACCACCGTCGTCACCGCCAGCGTCCATATCAATATCGGCATTGATGACCCTGACCTCCTGATGCGTGCCTATCGCCTCATTCGCCTTGAAGCGCCGCTGTATCTGGCCCTGAGTGCGTCCTCGCCCTTCCTCGATGGCCAACCGACGGGCTTCCATTCCACCCGCTGGGCCGTGTTTCCCCAAACCCCCGACCATGTGCCCCTGTTTACGAGCCATGCCGACTTCGTCCACTGGACAGAGGAGCAATTGCGCCTCGGCACAATGCAGAATGTCCGCCACCTCTGGGTTTCCGTGCGTCCCAATGGCGATCGCCGCCCCTACAATCTCAATCGTCTTGAATTGCGCATCTGTGATCTCGTCAGCAACCCGATTTCGCTCCTGGCGATCGTCGCCTTCCTTGAAGCCCGCCTCACCCAACTCCTCACCGATGAGCGTCTCGATCCCCTCACCCAAAGCCAGTTCACCCCCGATGAACTCCTCGCCCTCACCGTCGCCAATGAACAGGCCGCTGCGAAACATAGCCTCGCCGCCACCCTCCGCCATTGGCAAGATGGGCGATCGCTCACGGCTGCTGACTGGATCGACCAAATTTATGAGACCGTGTGGCCCACCGCCAAGCAGCGGAGTTTTAGCTGCTTCCTCTCTCCCTTGCGGAAGATTCTCAGCCAGGGAAACGAGGCCCAGCGCTGGTTAGCCCAGTATGAGCAGGGGCAGTCTCCCCAGCAGATTATGCAAGGTGCGATCGCCGCCATGGCCCAAGCTGAACTGGAATTACAGGAAAAACTCTGCGTCGAAATGGCTGTGTAATCCCAATGCGATCAGGAATTGATCCGGATTAATCATTAATGCAACAATACTTCACAAAAACTAATCAATCCCCTGTACACGGGTGCTATCAGGAAAACGAATCGATTGCCCCGGAGCCGATTCTTTCATCCATTCACAGCGATACAGTAGCTTAGCCATGCCTCATGTTGTTTTAGTCCATCCCGAAATCCCCCCCAACACCGGCAATATTGCCCGCACCTGTGCCGCCACAAAGACAGAGCTACACTTGATTGAACCCTTGGGCTTTGAGTTGAGCGATCGCTACCTGAAGCGAGCCGGATTAGACTATTGGCCCTACGTCAAACTGCATTGCCATTCAGATATTGAATCGTTTTATCACGTACAAGCCCAGCGCGGCGGCCGCTGTATCGGCTTTAGTGTCTCCGGAACCTGTAGCCATACTGACTTCCAATTCCAAGCCGATGACTGGCTCCTCTTTGGCTGTGAAACCCAAGGATTGCCCAAGGCCGTCCTTGCCGCCTGTCCCGCCACTGTCTACATTCCCATGGCAGAACCGGGGGTGCGAAGCTTGAATCTATCGGTGAGTGTGGCGATCGGACTCTTTGAAGCCCGTCGTCAGGTGGGACTCCTGCAATAGCCTCATTCATCACCGTATCGCGATTAAGCGTTGCTCTCGCTTACGCCAGACCTCATCATTTTCGGTGGTTCAGCATTGCAGATTTCAGCGCCGGGTGAGGACGATTGGCCGCCAACCACAACCCCGAAGAGTCGTGATCCTGAATGGTTTTCTTCGGATTAATCCCGCTGCCCTCGATAGATGGCCGGCAATTGAGTGCAGCCTCACTCTTTCCGGTCATTGGGGAACGGTGGACCCCTTCTTAGTGTTCGCAAGTCTCCGTATAATTACGACAAGAAAGACAGACTCATAACTGACTTTAGTGCTGTAAGCTACCAAGTTTTAACAATTTGATAAGAAATTTCTATCACCTCTGAAGCGCGGGGGGTTGAGCCGTCAGCCGCCTCAAATCATGATGCCAGTCCGAAAAATAGGCCCGAAAAGCTATGAGGGGAAAGGATTCCAGTCTTTTGCTTGGGGATTCATTTACCGCAGTAGTTGTGTTCTCATCCCGCCGCGTCCCAAAGAGGATGGCCTTGTCGTAGTCGCAAAGTTCGCTTAGATTACACTTCAACTGGTTTGAATGACTGTCCGGGTCAATGCTCTCAACTCAAGAACGTATCTACAGTTAGCGCATTTTCAAATCAATATTTTCAAGGTTTGACTTGTCTAATTTGGAAAAGCAGAGTAACCTTACCTACGTCAACACATCACACACATCACACAACGTTTGTGATTGTTGTCACGCTCACACTCAGTGAGGTTTCTCTCTAAAGCAGTGCATCGCTTACTGTTTCACCAAGAGTCATTCTTTACTGTCCAGGAGGTCGTTTTTGAAACGCTCACTCACACAAAACGTCCAATCTGTTCCTCCCAGTTCCATTCGCTCACCAGAAATGTTGGAAAAGAAAGTACAAACCCCCAAGAAAGTGAATTCTAGTGATACGGCTCGCCGTGCTAGTGCCATGCTAGGACTTGCTGCAATCTCCATGGGTGCAACAGCTGGTGTGCTGATTGCCAGCCAAGGGGATGAGGCTATTGCGGCTGAACCTGCATTTAATCGCTCTGATGCGGGTCAAGTTGATATGTCTCCATTGGAGCAATCAACGTCACTCATTCAACACCGGATTCAGGACGGCGATACCCTCTGGGATCTCTCTCTGTCCTACAACGTTCCCGCTGATGCGATCGCAGCATCCAACAATCTCCCCGAAGATACCGTGTTATCCATCGGCCAGACGTTGGTGATTCCCGCTGCTAATACCGCTGCGAACCCCGTTGTTGCGGCTGTCGCTGAACCGATGGAAGTTGCCGTTGCTGACATCGTCGAAGATGACTACGAGCTGACGGCGATCGAAGCTGTCGAAAAAGACTCCAACCCGAAAACTGCCGCTGTCATTGCTGAGACAGAACCCCAAATCATTGCCAGCGCAGACCCTGGCCAAACAGTTCACTCGGTTCGGTCTGGTGAAACCGTTGCGGAAATTGCGGCTCAGTACAATGTCACCCCGAATGACATTCTTGCGAATAACAACATTGCTGATCCTCGCACCCTCCAAATCGCCCAAAAATTGATTATTCCGGGCGTAGCATCTCCCACCGATACAGCAGATGCGATCGCTTCAACCCCCATTGCTTCAGCCCCCATCGCCCCGGCTGCGGCTCCTGAGTTGGTCACCCAAAACACCACGACCCTCGCAACCCAACTCAACGACCCGACCCCCGATGACCGCATCAGCCGCCTCAAAGAGGAAGTGATGCAAATGCGCGAAGAATACCGCGCCCAACGGGAGCGTCAAACCCCGACCACGGCCCAAACGGCATCCGCTCCTAGCGTTACTCCGCTAGAACCCCAAGCACAGCCGGCATCTCCGGAATGGCAGCGTCAACAACAACTGCGCAAGCCCAGCCACCCTGAAGTGATCGCACCTCAACCGGAAGCCGCCCCTCAAACCAGCCAACAACCGGATCTCGTGGCTGCTGCACCCACTTCGGGGCGCGGCTACAACCGCTTACTACAGTTGCCCGCTGGTCAGAGTGTTGAGCCGCAAATTCCGCCCTTACAGGAGCGTGATCAATACCTGCCTGACCGGCCGCAAGAGTTTAACGGCTATATTTGGCCCGCTCGTGGTGTGCTGACTTCTGGTTATGGCCCGCGCTGGGGTCGGATGCATCGTGGGATTGACATTGCCGCTCCGACGGGAACTCCGATCCACGCAGCCGCTTCTGGAGAAGTGACGGTCGCAGGTTGGAACTCTGGGGGCTACGGTAACTTGGTGGAAATCCGTCATCCCGATGGCAGCATGACCCGTTACGCCCACAACAGTAAGCTGTTGGTGCGTAAAGGCGATCGCGTTGAACAAGGTCAACAGGTGGCGCTGATGGGTAGCACCGGCTTCAGCACCGGGCCTCACCTGCACTTTGAAATCCACCCGTCCGGTAGTGGTGCCACGAACCCCATGGCATTCCTCCCTAGCCGCTAGGCTTCACCAGAGTTAGGTTAGACCATCAACTCAATTGAAAAAACAGAGCCAAGACTGCAGTCTTGGCTCTGTTTTTGTGGGAATACTGCGAGACTCATCCGATCGCTGTGACTCGATTAGGGATTAAAGCCTCGATCGCACCATGCTCGATCTGGATTGAGTGTGATCAAAAAGTGACATAACTCCAATTTTTGGGAGGGCTGAGGCAACGTCGTGCAGGTGTGATTGTAATCTTCTGTTACAAAAAGGCGATCGCCACAAAGACCAAAAATCACCGTTTCATCAGGATTTGAGCGATTGAGCCGTGCTTTTTTTGATGAACAAATATTACAAATATGGCTCCACCGTGAACTTAGATTACTAAAATCTCATATTTCCTGTGGCTTCATTATAATTACCTATTAACAGGCAAGATTTTAAAAAGTTAATAATTAACTGTTACCAAGAGAACTTCAAGAGGTCACAAAACATGGTAAGCATTCAACATAATCAATCCCTTTGGCATCACGATTCTTTGACTCACACGAAAAGCTTCTTGCTGTGGAGCTTTACGCTGGCGGTCTGTTTGTTGGTGGTTGGATTTCCCATGCTGGTTTTGGTGGCAACGGTGACGGCGTTGGCTGCGATCGTCTTACAATCTTTGCTGCCGATGAGTGCAGTGTTGGTTGTGGTGGGAACGGTCACAGGGTTTCATGTGCTGGGAATTTTCTTGGGGGCGGCGATCTTAACCGCCAAAGGAGTCCATCCTGACGAAGTGCGGTGGCTCCATTGGCTCCACGGGAATACGACGGAACAGACTCAACCGGTCTACGCTGCTTGTCCGTTAACCTGTGACCTCGTTCATTCTTAACCCTCACTCATTTTTTAACCTTGCTGGGAGCAAGATCGAAAGCAGCTCAATAGATTTGAGCTGCTTTTGTCTGGGGAGATCTTGACATCCTCACCGGGCTAAAGCCACAGTGATTCCTAAGATTCACATCTTAGGTTTCTGCTTCATAGCAACAGCCTCCACCCGCAAGGAGTTTATGGTCTTACGTTCGCTCCACAGACTATCCCCGCTAGCCCAGC
>NZ_JAQMTY010000282.1 GCF_028330765.1 Spirulina subsalsa CS-330
ACCCACAAGGGGATGGGGCTTGTAAAAGCCTCAAACCTCAGTGAGTTTAGTTGACCAGCCTCAGACCTTCGCGGTCTACGTTCAGAGTAAGCGTTCAAGTTCTTACCTTGGGATGCGACGCTAGTCCCAAGCTCTAAAACCAGATGGTTAAACAGTCCTAGAGGGTTAAGACAGTGCCATTTGGAAAGTACCGACTCTGAACATTGGCGAAGCGAACGTTACTCCAGCAATGGATGTCGGGGACAACCATATCCCCATTGGAGCGGTAACCATACCGCTCCACCCCGCAAGGGGACAAACCCACATAGTAAGTTAAGAATGACTACGCTTCTGACTACAGAATGGGCAATTTCGGGGGGATTGACCCCCACTCAATTGCCGCTCCTATCCATCCCCACCCACAAGGGGATAGGGTTTCTCGGAGGAAGATCATGAAATTGCCCGTTTTTTTCAAGCATAAAGTTTGGCGATCCCTGCTGATTTGGGTTGGCCCCTGTCTCTTGACCACCGGTTTTGTCATTCTGGGCTTGGGTCAGGGTTCGCGGTTGCTCGCGGGCCTGTTTGTGGGCGTGGGGGGCTTGATCACCTTGGTGGCGGTGGAACAGCGTCTTGGGATTGTGTCCCGATTATCCCAACGGCGTTCTGCTCAGGTGGGGACAAATGCGATCGCGGCCACGGTGGCGATGGTGGTGATTCTGGGCTGTGTGAATGTGTTGGCGGTACGCTTCGGGGTTCAAGTTGATGTGACGGAAACCCAGCTTTTCACCCTCTCCCCCCAAACCGAAACCTTGGTGGAGTCCCTCTCTGAACCCCTCACCGTTTGGATTTTTGAGCCAGTTCCCGATTCCATTGATCAAACCTTACTGAAAAACTACAGCCGCTTAAACCCGAATTTTCGCTATGTCTACGCTGACCCGGCCACGGAGGTATCGGCGGCGAATCGGTTTGGGGTGGAGGTGATCGGGGAAGTGCATTTGGAATATGGGCGTAAAACCCTGTTGATCCAAACCTTGCGACAAGAGGAATCCCTTTCGGAATTGCAAATTACCAACGGCATTGAAAAGATTCTGCGCGATCGCCAACCCCATGTGTATTTTCTCCAAGGCCATGGTGAATTGCCCCTCGACCCCGTGGAAGGCGGTCTCTATCAAGCCGTCACCAGCCTCGAAGAAAAAGGCTATCAAGTTAGCCCCTTGGATCTCGCCGTGGAAACTCAGATTCCCCCTGATGCCACGGTGTTAGTGGTGGCCAGTCCAGAGCGGGCCTTGTTTGAAGGGGAAGTGGATGCGATCGCCACCTATCTCGATGAAGGCGGCAGCGTCTTCGTCCTCCTCGACCCGGAAACCTTCTCCGGCCTAGAGCCACTCCTCGCGGATTGGGGCATTGAACTGGATGGCCGCTTGGTGATTGATGCCTCTGGGGCCGGGAATGCCGCCAATCTCGGCCCCGCCACCCCCATCGTCACCCAATACGGCGGCCATCCGATCACCCTCGACTTCCAAAACGGTATTTCCTTCTATCCCCTCGCCCAAGCAATCCGGATCGACGATGCGGAGGATGTGATCGCCACCCCCCTGGCGATCACCAGTGCCGAAAGTTGGGCGGAACAAAATGTCTCCTCGGAAACGTTGGAATTTGACCCCGATGAAGATCTTGAAGGCCCCTTAAACCTGGGCGTGGCCCTCACCCAAACGGTGGAGGCGGATCGGGTGGCGGCACGATTGGCCGAGCTGGATCGGGACAATGAGCTGCTATCCCTGGATGATCCGCTGGAGGTGGGGGAGGAACTGGGCCCGGAGCCTGATGCGATCGACAATGACGCAGCGGCAACGGCCGATGAGGACGAAACCCCAGACGAAGCAGAGACAGACGAGGAGGACGAGGAGGAGGACGAGGAGGATGCAGAACCCGAAGCGCGTCTTGTGGTGTTTGGTAATGCCACCTTTGCCACCAATGGCTGGTTTGAGCAGCAACTCAATGGCGATATGTTCTTAAACTCCGTTAAATGGCTGGCCGATGAGGATGAACAGTTGCTCTCGATTCGTCCGAAAACCTTAGAAAATCGTCGCATCATCCTTTCGGTGGAGCAGTCCCGGTTACTGGGCTGGTTGGCGGTGATTGTGTTCCCGGCGTTGGGGTTCATGATGGCGGGGGTGATCTGGTGGCAACGGCGTTAGGGCAGGGCATGGGGTGTAATTGTGATAGGCTGATCCCCATTGTTGGAGGTGTGGTGTGATGGATGGGGAATGCTTGCGATCGCAAATTGGCCAAATGATCGTCGTCCGTGCGTCGGGACATCTCCTCGACCACCAAATCCCCTATCCCCAATGGGAAGCCACCGCCGCCCAACTCCACCGCTGGATCACCGATTGGCAGATCGGCGGCGTGATTCTCCTGGGGGGAACGGTGACGGAAGTGGCCGTCCGCACCGAGCAATTGCAAGCCTGGGCCGCCACCCCCCTGCTGATCGCCGCTGATATTGAAGAAGGCGTGGGGCAACGCTTTCCGGGCGCAACTTGGTTTCCGCCGCCCATGGCCTTGAGTGCGATCGCTGACCCCGCCCAGGCTGACCGATTGGCCACCCAGATGGGCGCGATCACCGCCCAAGAAGCCCTCAGCATCGGGGTGAACTGGATTTTAGCCCCGGTGGTGGATGTGAACAACAATCCCAACAACCCCGTGATCAACGTGCGGGCCTTTGGCGAAGATCCCGCCACCGTCGGGCGTTTAGCCGCTGCCTTCATCCAAGGCTGCCATCAATACCCCGTCCTCACCAGTGCCAAACATTTCCCCGGCCATGGTGATACCCAAACGGATTCGCACCTACACCTCCCCAGCCTGACCCACGATCGCGATCGCCTCCAACAGGTGGAGCTTCCCCCATTCCAAGCTGCGATCGCCGCCGGAGTTGATAGCGTCATGTCCGGCCATCTCCTCATCCCCGCCTGGGACGACCAAGCCCCCGCCACCCTCTCCGCCCCGATCCTCACCGGCCAACTGCGGCATAATCTCGGCTTTGATGGCTTAATCGTCACCGATGCGTTAGTGATGGGCGGCGTGGCAAACTGGGCCAGCCCGGAAGAGGTGGCCGTGCAAGCCGTGGCCGCCGGAGCCGATATTATCCTGATGCCCGCCGACCCCGAAGCCGCGATCCTCGCCATCGCCGCCGCCGTTGAACAGGGACGCATTCCCGCCGCCCAGATCGCCGCCACCGCCGATCGCATCGCCGCCGCCAAAGCCAAACTCGCCCCCCCCGCCACCGGGATGATCAGCGATCGCCTCACCACCCTCGCCAGTCCCCACGCCCAAACCACCGTCCACACCATCCTCCACCACTCCCTCCACACCCACGCCCTCGACGCATACCAAGCCCCCGACCCCGCCGCTCAACCGATTAATTTTGTTGTCGCCCATTCCCTGCTCACCTGCGACTTTCTCAGTCGCACCGCCCCGGCGATCGCCCTACCCCAACGTCAAGGCTACCAACTCCGCTGCCTCGAACCGGAACAACTCCTCGAATTTCCCTGGGACACCCTTCACACCCCCAGCCTGCTCCAACTCTTCATCCGGGGCAATCCCTTTCGCGGCACAGCCAGCCTCCCCCCCGCCATTCAAACACAACTTAAGGGTTTATTAAGAGACCAAAAGATCGGGGCCGCGATCCTTTACGGTAGTCCTTATCTGGCCCAATGGCTGATGCAAGACTGTCCACCCCAATTTCCTTGGGCATTTACCTATGGTCAGATGCCAAGCGCACAGCATATGGTGCTTGAGACCGTCTTTCAGGCTCAACATCAAACCCGCTCAATGATTCAGGGCATTGGAGATGAATTTATATAATCTCTCTTAATCTATAATTCAGCCCTTTTTTCTCTCCACCTTGAATAATCAACCTTCAAAACTGCTGTCGGCTGCAAAATAGAGCGAAAATCAAAGCGGGAATCGGCGTTGATCATCCCGTCAGGATCTTGCTGCTGTCAAAATCCACGTTAATGGGGCAATTGGGTTCATGGTGCTTCGGTTTCGGTGTTTTGTGGGTTTTTCGTAACACAGATAACCGAAATTGAAGCAGTGTTTTAGAATTCTTATCTAGCTGGGCAATCAATCTGTAACTCTCTATACTGAATGAGGATGCTTCTCTGGGTAGGAAACCTAAAATTTTCCGTACTACACCACCCAATTAGCTCTAGATATACCACCGCTAAGGCTTATTAAAGGTGAATTATGAGTGTAAATACATTAACGGCTCCCACTCCAGATGCAGAGTATGATGCTCGGCTCCACTATTCGGTTTCAATGCTGCAAGACGAAGCTCGTCAATTGGTCGAACGGGGCTTGGTGAGCCGCCAACAACCTATTTATGTGCTTTGCCAACATATTCCTGCCCGCGAATGGGTGTATGTGGAATGCGAGTTGGCGAAGTGTGAATATTTGCTGCGCGATCGCATCGTGGACTTGATCGGCGCGCAATCTTGGGACAACGATTAAGCTCCCGGTCTAATCTGGGTTCTGAACGGATGCCGATTATTCTCCGATAGACCCTGTTCAGCGATCGCAACACCATGCCAGCGAAGAGTTATTAAGCCCAACCCAGTACCAACCAAGCTGGACTCAATTATCCCCCCCCTTGGAGAAGTCACACGGCTGCCATCAAAGCGCCGGCGTGACTTCTTCTCATCTTTGCCCGATCGCAATCCTATTTGATTCATGAACAGGCAAGGGGCTTCAGCCCCTTGTTGGCGGGGATTATAGATTTACGATTGAGGATTGCTATAGCCTGGATCGGACTTCTAGGCTTCGAGTTGCTCACAATATTGATTCAGATCCTCAATCAGGCGCGTCAGTTCTGCCTCTGAACTCAGACGGATACGATCATCACGCAGGGTCACTAAAACCTTGGCCGCAAACGGACTGGGGTAGATATTGGGATTGCAAAACAGTTCGAGAAAGACCTCTCCTGTGTGGCAATAGTCGAGGGGGGGTTTGGACTTGGGACGCTTCCCTGGGCTGCTGCTGTTGATAGTACTGGCTCTGAGGTCTTGCATGAGGGAGGCGATCGCCTCTTGAATTGCCTGCACCGTTTCCGGTGGGCAAGTGAACGAAACAGAGCCTTCGAGTAAATTAATTTTCAGTTGGGGCATTGGAAACCAATAAAGTAGCGATCGAGGATAGCAGTCGAGAAACTCGATGGGACGGCAAACGGTGTCGCTCAAGTTAGGGAAATTACAACATGAATCACGTCCGTCTGTAAATCACAGAATCCACCCACTGGGCAAATCGACCCAGAAGTCTGCGACAATTTTCAACAAACTGGCTTCGGACTCAGAATACTTATCATGGTAATGCAATCCCCACGGGATCAAGTTCGTTACGTGTTGATCCTCACCCTCGGTTTTAACCTCCTGGTCATGGCGATTAAAGCCGGACTGGGGTTTTGGACGGGGTCGTTGAGTTTACAAGCCGATGCGCTCCACAGTGTGACGGACAGCGCCAACAATGTGTTGGGTCTGTTGGCGAATCGCTGGTCTTCCCCGCACCCGGATCGCGAACATCCCTATGGTCATCAAAAATTTGAGGCGGTGGGGGCGCTGGGAATTGCCGCCTTTTTGGGCATTACCTGTTTTGAAATCCTGCGCTCGGCGGTGACGCGGCTTTGGCTGGGGACGAGTCCGGTTAATGTGTCGGGGGGGGAGTTGTGGTTATTGCTGCTGGTGTTGGGGATTAATATTTTCGTGGCGTTCTATGAACGACGGGTGGGGCTGCGGTTGGATAGCCCGCTGTTGATTGCCGATGCGAAGCATACGATGAGTGATGTGTGGGTGACGATCGTGGTGCTGGCGGGGATGATTGGGCTGTGGCAGAGTCGAGTGTGGGATCTGCCGCAGTTGCTGTGGCTGGATATTGTGCTGGCGTTTCCGGTGGCGTTGTTGGTGTTTCGCAGTGGTTGGGAGGTGCTGCGGGATAATTTGCCGTGGTTAGTGGATGAGATTGCGATCGCACCAGAAGCGATTTATCAAGTCACCATGACGGTGTCGGGGGTGGTGAACTGTCATGACATTGCCTCGCGGGGTTTGTTGGGGCGGCAGGTTTTTATCGAAATGCACATGATTGTTGAGGCTCAGGATGTGGAAACAGCCCATGAGATTACCGAAGCGGTGGAACAGGCTCTCGATGAACGGTTTGGCCCGGTGCGGGTGTTGATTCACATCGAACCGCCGGACTATGAATCGGAGCAGATCAGTTTTGGTCTGCAAGAATCATGATGGTTGTCTCGTTACAGCCTGTTCACTGATTACCCTCACCCCAAACCCCTCTCCCACGGGGCTACTGCTTATACATAACGTTCCAATGTTGGCCTCGTCTGCGTTTGATCCCCCTAAATCCCCCTTAAAAAGGGGGACTTTTTTGCGTTCCCCCCTTAAAAAGGGGGACTTTTTTGCGTTCCCCCCTTAAAAAGTAGGGCTGATTCTTTGTGATGAGAGAAAAATCTGCTCTAGCCAATTTGGCGATTTGAGCAGGGAAAATAACGGTAGTTTCCTGAAGATGCCTCAAAAAACAGTACAAATGTCCTAATTTTATTTTTCTCCCAGGAAAACG
>NZ_JAQMTY010000283.1 GCF_028330765.1 Spirulina subsalsa CS-330
ATCGCTGCCTAGGCAGCGATCGCGGTGACCCCGTTCCTTCTAAACCGTTCGACATCACCAGGGCTTACCGGATATCCATGACCGGCGGTGGGGGTGATGGATTGCCGGTGGGGGTGATGGTTCGATCGGTGCGCTTGGGCTTGGGCATCAGCCAGCGACCCCATTGGGCGTAGAGGGCCGGAATCACGAGGAGGGTTAAGGTGGTGGAGGTGACCAGGCCGCCCAACACGACGATCGCTAAGGGTTGCAGAATTTCGTTACCGGCTCCATGGGCGATCGCTAGCGGCAACATCCCTAACGCCGACGTGAAGGCAGTCATCAAAATGGCGTTGACCCGGTCTAGGGAGCCTTGGGTAATCACCGCCTTAATCGGCATCCCTTGGGCAAACTTGCGGTTGTAGTTATCCACGAGCAAGAGGCCATTGCGCACCGCCACGCCAAACAGGGTGATAAACCCCACCAGGGAAGCCACCGAGATCACCCCGCCGGTGAGGGCGATGGACAAAATACCGCCCACGAGTGCCAAGGGGAGATTGATCATGATGGCAATGGTGGCGGGGAAGGATTGCACCGAGAAGAACATCAACACGGTGATGGCGATCGCCGCTAGACCGCTATAGAGCAGCAGGTTATGGGTGGCGTTTTGCTCCGCCTCGAACTGGCCGCCGTACTGGATAAAGTAGCCCTTGGGTAAGGGGACGTTTTGGCGAATTTGGGACTGAATATCTCCGACGACGCTGCCGAGGTCGCGATCGGCTACGTTGGCCGAAACGACGATTAAGCGCGACACATCTTCCCGATTCACCACATTTGCCCCCATGCCGTAGTCCACCGTCGCCACGTCTCCGAGGCTGATCATCTCCCCCGTGGGCGTGGAAAGGGGAATCGCTCGGATCGCATCCAGATGACTCCGCGCGGCGGCGGGGAGCGAGACGACAATATCAACAAACTGCTGATTTTCTTCGACTTGGGAGACGACGCGACCATTGAGGGCGGTTTCTACCAGGTCGGAGAGGTGATCCATGCGGAGGCCGTAGGCGGCGGCGGCGGTGCGATCGTACTGGATTTGCACCTGGCGGATCGGTAATTGGGGTTCGAGCTGGAGGTCTACCACGCCGGCGATCGGTTCGATTGTGTCGCGGACTTGTTCGCCGATGCTGCGCAGTTGGGCTAAGTCGGGGCCGAAGATTTTGATCGCGATCGCACTGCGCACCCCCGACAGCACCTCATCCATGCGGTGGGAGATAAACCCGCCGATGTTGGGCGCAACACCGGGCAGTTGCAAAAACGCCGCTCGCAATTGCTGGACGCTGGCCTCACGATCTTGCAGGGCCGCGGCACTGAGTTCAATATCTACGTGGGCCATGTTCACCCCAGCCCCATCCGCATCACCGGGAGCGCGACCGGCCCGCACCTGCACCCAGTCATACAAAGGATTGTCCTGTAATGAATTGGCCAAGGCTTTCCCTGCGCCCGTGGTGATGTCGAGGGAGACCCCCGGAAACAGCACCATGGAGTTGACTAAGGAGCGCTCTTGAAATTCGGGTAAAAAGACTCGCCCCAAGGAGGGCACGAGGGCGGCGCTGGCCACCAAGGCCGCGAGGGCTGCACCGAGGATGATCTGGGGCGATCGCAAGGAGAGCCGCAGCAACGGACGATAGAGCCGTTCAACCCAGCGAGACACCACCGTACCCTCTGGGGGAAGGGGTTGATCGGCCAACAAAAGGGCACAGAGGGCCGGGGACAGGGTCATGGCGACGAGGGTAGAAGCGGCGATCGAGAACAAATAGGCTAAACCCATCGGCGCAAAAATCCGTCCTTCAACCCCCGTCAGGCTAAAGATCGGGGCAAACACAACGATGATAATCACCGTGGAAAAAATCACCGCTAAGCGTACCTCCACCGAGGTTTCATAGACCACTTGAAACGGATGCTTGGGGTTGCCCTGGGCTTGGTTTTGGCGCAGACCGCGATCGCAGTTTTCCATGTCCACAATCGAATCATCCACCACCGACCCAATCGCCACCACCAGCCCGCCCAGGGTCATGGTGTTGATGCTCAACCCAAAGGCCTTCATTAACATCAGCCCGACGAGCAACGACAGGGGAATCGCACTGAGGGTAATGATCGCCGTACGCCAGTTCATCAAAAACAGCAGCATAATCACCGCCACGATCACGATCCCTTGCAGCAGGGAGCCGCTGACATTGTGAATCGCCGCATCGATGAAGTCCGCTTGGCGAAAGGTGCGGGTCATCTGCACATTGGCGGGGAAGGTGGGTTGCAGTTCAGCGATCGCGGCTTCGACGGCCTGGGTCACCGTGGGCGTATCCACAGCGGGCTGTTTGTTGATCATCAAGACGACCGCCGGTTCCCCGTTAAAACTGGCATCGCCGCGCTTCAGGGCCGAGCCGGTTTTCACCTCTGCCACATCTTGGAGCAGGATGGGGTTGCCCTGGTCTACTTTCACCACGGATTGCTGTAGGTCTGTGATTGACTGCACGGAGCCGAGGCCACGCACGAGCATTTCTTGACCGCCACCGATCAGAAAGCCGCCGGGGGCGTTGGCGTTCGCACCCTGAGCGGCGGCGGTGACTTCGTTGAGGGAGACATTGCGCGATCGCAACCGTTCCGGATCAACCAAGACCTGCTCTTGACGCTCATCGCCACCATACACCGTCACTTGGGACACCCCCGCCACGGCCAAAATCTGGTTACGCAGGGTGACATCCACCAGTCGCCGCAGTTCCATTAACGAGGCTTCCCCGGTGTCAGTGGTCGTGAATGAATATTGCAAAATTGTCGCCAAGGGGGAGAGGAGGGGCGAGATTTGCGGCGGGTGAGCATTGTCGGGTAACTGGTTGGTCACCTGCTGGAGGCGTTCCGTCACCGCTTGTCGGGCTTGGTAAATGTCCGCCTCTTGGTCAAACACAATCTGCACCATGGAGAGTCCTACCTTGGAGGACGATCGCACCGTCGTCACCCCCGGCAGTCCATTCACCGCACTTTCAATGGGGATCGTGATCTGGGTTTCCACGGCTTCCGGCGCTAGCCCCACGGCTTCGGTTTGAACATCCACCTGGGGCGGCGCAAAGGGGGGAAAAACATCGAGGGGCATTTGGGTGACGCTGAACAGGCCCCAGAGGGTCACGGCGATCGCTCCCATAACAATTAACCACCGCTGCGCGATCGCGGTTTTGAGGGTTTGATTCAGGAGTGAGTTCAACATGATGGCTTAACGGCCTCCGTTGTTGCGGGGAGTGCCACGCTTCGACCCACGGCCACCCACGAACAGGGCGATCGCTCCCCCCACCAGGGCCACTACGCCCCCAGCGATCGCCATGACACCCAAGGACAAGCCGCCCGATCCCTCCTCGTCTGGGACTGCGGCGGTTTCTACGGTTTCCGTCGCCACCGTTGGGGTCTCTGGTTGGGGAGTCTCAGCCGCTGCGGTGGGAGCCGCTGTCGCGTCCGGTGCATCGGCTGCGGCGGTTTGGGTCTTGCGTGATTCGGCATAGAGGGACAAACTCCCCTGGGTCACGAGTTGCTCACCCACTGACAAGCCCGTTGTCACCTCGACCGTCTCCCCTTGGGTCGCCCCCAGGGTGACCGGCACCGGCTCATAGAAATTTTCATATTGCACAAAAACCAGCGATTGGCCATCCGCATCCACTAGGGCAGTGGCTGGGATCAGCACCGTGGCACTGCCGTCGGGGGCGGCTTCAATGGGCGCGACTTGAATGCCGAAAATGGCATTGGTGTCTGGGTTGACCTCGACGCGATTAATGCCGCCTTCGGCTTGAAATTCATCCCCATGGCCCACATGGGCGATCGCGACATTGGGGGTTCCCACGATTAAACTGACCGCAAGCATGGCACTGGCGAATGGCATGGATTTCATCAGAAGAATGCTCCTTTTCGTTGCGCAATGGATAATGTCCCCACAGCCTGCCACAGGGGGGATGAAAATCAGGTGAAATGGGAGCAAGTTCGGTATGATCGAGCCGGTGGCGGTTAAATCGTTAGGATGCGTGTACTACTTGTTGAAGATGAAGAGGATTTGGGCAGAGCGATTAAGCAGGTCTTGATCGGCGAAAAATATGTGGTGGATTGGTTGCTAGATGGGGCGCAGGCTTGGCTGTGCTTAGAACACCAGTGGACGGATTACACCGTGGCGATCGTGGATTGGATGGTGCCGGGGTTGTCGGGGTTGGCCCTTTGTCAAAAATTGCGATCGCACCACAACCCGCTGCCGGTGCTGATGCTCACCGCCCTCGGAGAACCGGAAAACCGCGTTGCGGGCTTGGATGCCGGGGCGGATGACTACCTGGTTAAACCCTTTGTGATGGCGGAATTGTTGGCGCGGTTGCGGGCCTTGCAGCGGCGATCGCCCCAAATCCAACCCCAGGATCTCAGCGTCGGCCCCTTCACCCTCGACGATGCCAACAACGCCCTGCGGTTCACCACCCCAGACCCGCCGCAAACCATTCCCCTCACGGTCAAAGAATTTCAAATTCTCACCTACTTGATGCAAAACCCCCATCGCATCCTGTCCGGCAGCAAAATCCGGCAGCAACTCTGGGATCTCGACGAGGAACCCCTGAGCAATGTGGTGGCGGCCCAGATGCGGCTCCTGCGCCGGAAGCTGGCGAGCCATGGCTGTCCCTGCCCGATTGAAACCGTGCCCGGCCAGGGCTATCGCTTTGGGGGTCAACCATGAGCATTCGCCCCCTCTTTCACCGGAGTCGGGTGCGTTTGGCCCTGTGGTATTCCCTGGTGATGGGGGGGATTCTCAGTCTTTCGGCCTATGGGGTCTATCTTCAATGCAAAAAGAGGACTCCCGCTACACCGTTAGGTTAGCGGTGAGATGAATTTTTGCCAACAAATAAACCGACCAACGGGAGACGACTGAATTCAGTTTTGTGTTAGAATCGGGAGGCCAACGCACCCAAGTG
>NZ_JAQMTY010000284.1 GCF_028330765.1 Spirulina subsalsa CS-330
AATTAAAGGACTCGCTGTCGCTCGATTTGTTTGTTGGTGCAAATTCATCTCGCCACTAAAAGGCACGTCCGCCGTTACCTTCGGTAACTCTACTCGGACTCGCTTTATAGTGGGAGTCTTCTTTGCACATTTAAGATAACCGATGAATAGGCAGAATTAACAAAAGACTATGGCGATTCGGGAAGGGCGTTGGGATTGTCCCACTTGTGGGGTGACGGGGTTGCTGGGGCGCGATCGCGACTGTCAGAATTGCGGCGCACCCCGCCCGGAAGGCATTCGGTTTTATTTACCGGAAAATGCGGCGGCGGTGCAGGCGGCGGAGCAGATTGCGATCGCCAAAGCCGGAGCCGATTGGATTTGTGACTATTGCGGCGCAAGCAATCGCGCCCCAGAACCCGCCTGCGTCGAATGTGGTGCGCCCCCAGGGGAAAAACGCCAAGCCGTGAAAACCTATCCTCAACCGCCCACCTCAACGCCTCAAGCGTCCCCCTCAACGCCTCAAGCGCCCACGCAATCCCGGCGCGATCGCGCCAAATCCCCGCGATCAACCAATCTCCTCATCCGGTTTCATCAGCGTTTGGGCGTGCTGCGGTGGGCGTTTTGGAGTGGCTTGGTGAGTGTGATCCTGGTGGTGGTGATTGGGCTGCTGCCGATGCAGATTGATGCCACGGTGAGCCAACTGAGTTGGCAGCGATCGATCGCGGTAGAACGCCTCACCACCTTCACCGAAACGGGCTGGGATGTGCCAGCCGGGGGACGGGTACTCAGCCAACAGGAGGCGATTCGCTCCTATGAACAAGTTTTAGAAGGCTATGAAACCCGCACCCGCGAGGTCTCCGAGCAGGTGCAGGTGGGGAGTGAGTCCTATACCTGCGGCACGGTGGATTTAGGCAATGGGTATTTTGAAGATAAAATCTGCACTCGTCCGGTCTATGAAACGCGCACCCACACGGAAACCTACGAGGAGCCGATCTATCGCGATGAACCTGTTTATGATACGGAATACACCTACGAAATCGATCGCTGGGTGGTGAATCGCACTCCGACGGTTTCGGGGCTGGATCAAAATCCCCAATGGCCGCTGCTGGAGTTAGGCGCTCAAGAACGGGAAGGCGATCGCACCGCCACCTATACCATCCTGTTCCAAGGCGACAATGGGCGAGACTATCCCGTGACCTTAGACCTCGATACGTGGTCACAGTTTGAGCCTGGGGATGCACAGCCGCTGAAGGTGACTCGTTTTGGAGGCGCATCACTGCCGGATGAATAAACCCAACCTCCCGATGCGGCGAGATTTACAACCGTTACAAATCACCCCGAAGGACTTGGCCCAATGGTCGGGGGTGGTGTTTCCGGCTGGACAAATCGCGGCGGGGGAAGGGGGACGGGTGCGATCGCTCCTCGGTTCCGTCCTTGCCGCCTTTGGCGTGTTTTTTCTCGCCGAAGTGGTAATCCGGCAGCCCCTTTTAGATATTGGCTTGGGGCTATTGCCCTTGGGGGTGGTGGTGGTGCGAATTTTGGGGGATACCGTGGGCTGGAGTTGGACGGCGGGACAGGCGCAATATTTAGAGCTTGACCCGATGGCGCGGGAGAGTTTGGACGCGATCACGGTGGAGGTGGAAAATTTTAATAGGATGGTGCGATCGCTCCACCTCAACGACCAACTCCAAGCCGTGGGCAATCCCGGTCTTGCCCCCCAAACCCGCCAACGTCTCCTCACTGCCTTAAAACTGCTGCGCCAAGACCTGAGGCAAGCAATCCAAACTGAACGCATTCTGCGCGAAAACCGGGACTTAGTGGATCAACTGGCCCTCAACCCGTCGGAACTCTTCATC
Organism: Spirulina subsalsa CS-330; assembly: GCF_028330765.1. Taxonomy (GTDB): domain Bacteria; phylum Cyanobacteriota; class Cyanobacteriia; order Cyanobacteriales; family Spirulinaceae; genus Spirulina; species Spirulina subsalsa_A. The sequence goes on from NZ_JAQMTY010000284.1 coordinate 1,836, forward strand.
CCCGCCCTCACCTCGCTGCAAACCCTCCAACTCGAAGCCCAAGCCACCGATATTGAAGACTATCTCAGCAATGCCGTGCAAATTGCCCTTGATGTTCAGACTCAATTGAAAGCCCTGCAACGGGGTGAGAATTGAGGGCATTTACCCCCCATTGGCATAAAACGCAATTTCATATAAATCCCGCACGCCCGTAATCCCTTGGCCCACAAACAACGCCATCGCTACACAATTTAAAATAATATGAGCATTGCGCCACCGTAGGGATTTATCCCGATAAATTTCCTGCACCACCGCCAAGGAAATAATCATTAAAATTGACGCAGCAATCCCATAATAATAATGAGACCAATACCATTCACTGGTGCGCCGAAATACCCCATCCTGACAACCAATGATAATTAACCCCATACTGCTTAAAACCGAAAAAGTAACGCGCCAATTGGAAGTTTTTGCCCGATAAAGCAGGACAAATGTGGCAATCGTGAAGACAAACATCAACGCAATAAACAGGGCTTGAAATGGGCGTTCTGCGATCAGATTTTCAGCAATGAATTGTTTACTAATTAAGGTATAGGCCAATGCCACAAGGGACACACCAACTACGCCACCGGTCAGCCATTTGCCCATGTCTACGTGTTCTTTCCCAACGGAAGGGGGGAGCTTGCTTTTCTTCGTGTCTTTAATTTGGAGGCGACGCTGACGGGTTTGCCACGCCATGCGGCAGACGATGCCCAACATGGGGAAGACGAATAAAACCGCGATCGCAGGATGAATTAATGTAGCCCAAGCACTTGCAGTCATCGTAGGATTAGAGTCTAAAAAATTACAACAATCAAATAGACTCAGGCAGACTAGACAATCCTGAGAATTGCCACCATTTTACTTGAGAAATGGATTAATTAAAGTCCACCAAGCCGATGATTTTTGCTCGTATTCCTCTTCACAGCGTTCGGCGCGATCGCTCGGTAAATATTCATCTTCAACAATGAAGCTAAATTCATCGGGATCGCTGCCATAAATTAAACAAGCTGTATTATAAAATCGCTGGGTACTGAGGGCGTGTTCATCCCAATAGGCTAAGTCTTCGAGGTTTTCCTGTTCCTCTGCTGCTTCCATGTCAAACTGAAACATTCCACTCAAGACCCCAAAATCATCTTCATAGGCATCAAGGAGGGCGATCGCTGCAAAATTATCGGCGGCATCTTCTTCGTTGCCCGTGATTGGTAGCTCGTATTGCTCGATCAACGCATGGCCTAATTCATGGAAAAACGTAAATGAACTCGCATCAATGACTTCATTTGCGTAGTCTTCTTCTGTTTCAATATTTTCCTCAAAAATTGTGAGATAATCTGCGATCAGTTCATAACACATGGTGATCGTAATATCTTCGGGATCGTAATAGGCATTCGATTCGCCGCAACTGGTAAAAATCACCTCGATATTGTTAGGAAAGGCAAGATTTTCATTTAAATCAGCGACTAGATCATCAAAAAATGCGGTATCTTCGAGCACTGCCTGAATCGCCTGGAATTCTTCATCCTCGCTCTCGTCATAGAACACCGCGATATCGCCCGTATCCTCAATCTGTGCTTGGGCTTCTGGGCCTGTTCCACAACTGACAATACTCAAGAGTGCGATCGCACTACTCAACACACCATAAAACCACCGCCTCCCCGCATGTTCCATCCGTCGCATCATGATCGGTTCATCCTTCTGTGTTGGTGAAAATATTTCGTATTGTGCAATTCTACTGGCAGTGCTCCGGATTATTTAGCCAGATCCGCACAGTCCGCTTCTTCCCCTAGGAGTTAACAGCGACGCACCACCAGATCAATCCCTTCGTGGCCAACCACTTCAACCCGCGCATCAATGGGAATCAGTTCCCCCGTTTTGGATTGGGCTCCCCAGGAAATCGCGTTGAAGCGCACACGACCGGGGCGATCTGGATAAATGGTTTGATAGACGATCGCGTAACCCTGCCAACGGTTGAGGCGATCGCGAGGAGAAGGTTTCCGTTTGAAATTAAACATAGTTTCAGCGCATCGAGGATGAACAGGGGCAACCATCACCCCAGGGGATGACAGGGCCCACAATCGCCCCATCACAGTGGGAAAGCAAACTACGAGAATGTTTCGCAAAACTGAAATTGTCTTAATGTATTGTCTAAACAAACCCGGCAAAATTATGCAAGTAGCCGGATCGCATCCTTGACCCGAACGAGCCATTGAGCGTGGTTTTCAGCAAGTTGGGAGGATGATTCCCTTCAATCCCTTTGAACCGAGTGCATCTCAGTTATACAATCCCTCACCCAACCCTCTCCTGGGGGAGAGGGCTTTTGGCTCCTTTCTCCTGCGGGAGAAGGGCTGGGGATGAGGGGGATCTCTGGCGAGCCATGGGAATCTGCAAAAGTGAGATGCACCCTTTGAACCTTAGGAGAACGCCCCCATCTCATCGTTACGCCCGCTGCGATCGGCGATTAAGGGGGCTGGTGAGGGGTACTCGAAAAATGTCACGGCGATAGATAACCGGACAGGAGCCAATCGTCGGCGATGGGGGTCAGGGTGGTGCGGTGGAGGGCGATCGCATCGGTCATCTGTTGGAGTCCTAGCTCCCCCACCGGCGACGGTGCGCCCTGACCGCCAATGATTTTCGGGGCAATAAAGGCCATCACTTTCTGCACGGCTCCGGCTTGGAGGGCCGCGGCCGCCAAGACCCCACCACATTCCCACAGCACCTGATTCATCCCGCGATCGCCCAGGGTTTTCATCACGGCCTCAATCGTGAGGTGAGGCTGTTCGAGAATCTCCACACCGCGATCGCGCAGTTTCCTTTGGAGCACCGGATTCGCCCCTTCGGTGGTAAAAATCACGGTGGGGGCGGGGGCTACCTCCCACAATTGCGCCTCGGCGGGTAGCTCCAACCTGCGACTAAGGACAATCCGCACCGGATTGCGATCGCTCACCCCATGACTCGTCAACTGCGGATTATCCCGTCGCACCGTATTGCCCCCCACAATCACCCCATCACACAATGCCCGCACCCCATGCACCACCCGCCGCGACTCCGGCCCCGACACCCAGGCACTATGGCCCGTTGTCGTCGCAATCTTGCCATCGAGGGTCATGGCATATTTCAAAATCCCCAGCGGTCGCCCCGTGGTGACGCGCTGAATAAACCCCTCATTCAACGCCAAACAGGCCCCCTCCTCCACCCCCGTAATCACCTCAATTCCCGCCGCCCGTAGCCGCGCCATCCCTCGACCCGCCACCCGTGGATCGGGGTCAACCATCCCCACCACCACCGTTTTAACCCCTGCCCGAATCAAGGCTTTGGTACAGGGGGGCGTGCGGCCGGTATGGTTGCAGGGTTCAAGATTAACGTAGACCGTGGCCCCCTGGGCAGCCTCTCCCGCTGCCCGGAGGGCGAAGACCTCCGCATGGGGTTCCCCGGCCTTGGGGTGATAGCCTTCCCCTGCGATCGCGCCATCCTTCACCACCACAGACCCCACAAGGGGATTCGGGGCAGTGTATCCTGCCGCTTGGCGTGCCAATTCTAGACAACGCTGCATGAAAAAGGCGTGATCTGCCATGGAGAAGAGTGGGGCTGAACTGATTGACCCGAATCAACGAACATTTATAGCACTAGCCAGGGCAGTTAGGACATTTAGAGACTCTGGAACAAGGGGCTTAAGCCCCTTGCCTGTCCTAACAAATTTGTCCACTGCTATCAGCAACATCAACAGAGACCCAATCGCCCGCGACCGGTAGTGATTCCCCCGGCATCTCTCATTTTCAGGAGAACCGGGGGATCAATGGGCTGCAAGGGTCGCAAGACCGGTTTATTCACCCGGTTGGCGCACTAGCAAGACGGGGCAATTGGCATTCACCCGGACATAATCCGACAGGGATGTCCCCAACAGACGATCCAAGTCCGGTAGGGCACGAGCGACGGAGGGGCGACGATCCGGGGAACCTAAAATCAAGAGATCGATGGACTGATCCTCCACGAGCTTACAAAGCTGTGCCCCTGGTTTACCGCCTTCGACAATACACCGATACTTCACCCCCATCCGATTGAGCTTCGGGAGGGCTTGGGCAATGACTGTATTGCTTTCGATTTCGGCTTTGGTGGTGGGGGCAAAGTTGGGGTCAAGATCCGGGTTGACTCGTGCGACGACTAATTCAACGCCGGGAGCACCGTTTGCCAAGAAGAGAGCAAAGTCTAAACTCGCTTGGGACTTTTCGGATTTATCAAGCGCCACCATGATCCGCTTGATTTTGCGCACGTAGATGTCGTCACGGACTAACAACATCGGGCGATTCGCCAGTTGAAAGACGTATTGACTGACCGAGTTTTCAAGAATGGACTCAAGGCGCTTTAAGCCCCGTGACCCCATGATGATCAGGTCGGCATCAATTTCGTCGGCAACTTTACAAACGGTGTCTTTGGGTTCACCTTGCCGCTTTAACGTCGTGACTTGATGGGGATCAAGGTTGAGGGTTTTCGTAGCGGTTTCTAAGATCTCATCCCCAGTGGCTAGCTTGCTTTCCATGGCTTCGGTGGACACTTGGGGGGGGACGACGTGCAAAATCGTGACGTTTACCCCTTGCATGGCGGGTAAATCTTGCATTGATTGGAAGAGTTCTCTTGAGTTGCCGATGCCAGAGTCTGCTAATAAAACGTTTTTAATCATTAATCATGTCCTCTACCGTCGTGTTGGGTTGGGGTGTTTCAACACAATCTTTATCCTGTCTATTGTTCTAGGATACGTCTCTTTTTATCTCATTCCCTTAACGTTATGTAACTAAACGGATTGAGAAGGATTGCAAGTCTGAGGGGATTTAGAGGGGTGGGGCAAAGGTGTGACTTTTGGGGTCATATTTCCAGCCGGTTTCGATTTCGATGGCTTCGTAGAGGGAGAGGCCAGCGGTTTCAGCATGGTGACGAATTTTGGGCATGTTGAGGGGGACGAGTTGACTGAGTTCGTCGAGGCGGATGGCTCCGAAGGGGCGGGAGTCGGGGCGATCGCGCTCTAGGGCAGCGGGGAGGGAGGGGCGATCGCGGGGGGCGGGCAGTGGGGTGACAATTTCGGCGGTGACGGAGGCAATGTCGAGGGTTTGGGCTTCTAGGGTTTTGAGGCGTTTGTGGAGGCTGTGGACTTGTTTGGTGAGGGTGGTAACGGTGGTGTTGAGGGTGTCGAGTTGGGGCTGCCAGGGGGCGGCGGTTTCGAGGTCGAGGTAGTGAGCGATCGCTTGTTTGAGCACGTCGCTGCGCGATTGGTTATGGGCGCTCGCGTAGTGGTCGAGGGCGGTTAGCCAGGCTTCAGGAACGTGGCAGGTGAGGGGAAACTCTTGGGGCATGGTGGGCAGGGAGAGGCACAATAAATCGGGCTTAGGCAACGCAAATCGTCAAATTCACTAAGATTGTGGATATGAACATTTTTTCGGGGTGTGTCGTCGTTCAGTTCAAGATCATGTCGTCTTCAATGTAATGTATTCTCCCATCGGTAGCACCATGATTTCTACAGAATTGCCAGTAGAGTTGGATTGGCAGGATTGGCGATCGCAACTCAAGCACCGCATTACCACCGTCGAGGCCCTGCGCCATTGGATCAATCTCACCCCCGCCGAAGAAACCGCGATCGCCCAATGTGTTGGTAAATATCGCTGGAGTATTACCCCCTACTACGCCGCCTTGATGGATCGTGATGATCCCACCTGTGCCATCCGTCAACAGGCCGTGCCCCAACTCGATGAATTTCGCACCTTTGCCGGTGCAGAGGATGATCCCGTCGGCGATACGATCTACCGCAAAACCAATCGTGTGGTGCATAAATATCCCGATCGCATCATTCTCTTGGTCACCCAAGCCTGTGCTGTGTACTGTCGCCATTGCACCCGGAAATATCACACCACGGATGTGAATGGCACTTACTTTGAGCAAAATGAAGCCGTCAGTTGGGAGCCGGATTTTGCCTATATCGAAGCCCACCCCGAAATTCGGGATGTCTTGCTGACGGGGGGTGATCCCTTAACCTACAGCGATGCGAAGCTAGAGCCGATCCTCGCTCGGCTGCGGCAGATCCCCCATGTGGAAATTATCCGCATCGGGACGCGCTATCCCGTCCTGTTGCCCCAACGGATTACCCCGGAGTTTTGTGCGATGTTGGATCGCTACCATCCGGTGTGGCTCAATACCCATTTCAACCATCCAAAGGAAATCACACCGGCGGCGGCGGCGGCTTGCGATCGCCTCCTGCGCCATGGGGTCATTGTCCAAAATCAAACTGTCCTCCTCAAGGGCATCAACGACAGCCTCGACACCATGAAAACCCTCCTCAAAGACCTCTTGAAGATTCGGGTGCGTCCTTACTACCTTTACCACTGCGACAATGTGACCGGTGTGTCCCACTTCGCCACCACCATTGCCGCCGGTCGTGAGATCATGCGCGGCCTCCAGGGGGAAATCACCGGTTTCGCCGTGCCTCAATACATCATCACCACGAAGTTCGGTAAAATTCCCCTCACTGAGGAATGGGTACAGGCCAATGAGGAGGGTTATCATCTCGAAAATGCCTATGGCCAAACCCTACAGCTTACCGAGCATGGGGTCAGCACCTAATCCTGCCAGGATAGCCGTTGCGTCTGAGTTCGACGCGGCGGCGATCGCGCTGCAGGGCGGTAGATACGCCAATGGTTGGGGTGAAGCAGGCAAGGATAACCCGTAGCCTGAACTTGTTACGATGGCGTAGACGGGCCAACTCTTGAGTAACAGGACATTTTCACCATGTCTGATCGGGAATCCATTCAATCTGGGGCGATTCATTGGGAACTGCGTTTGCTGAGAGGCTTAGAGCTGACGAGTGTTCATCAACTGAAGGTGTTGCGTCAATTGCGCAAGTTGGCGGATGATGCTTCGCTCCAGTTGATTCGCCTTGATCTCGATCGTAGCGATCGCCCCACCCTCGTCTTTGCCGGCACATTTACCGGCTTCCAGCGCATCCGCACCCTTCGCAAAACCCACCAACTCACCAGCCTCCTCCAATTACCCGTCAAAGACGTTGCCCCCGTCGATAGTGAACCCGATGCGGCGGCGGCCCCCTCTGCCCCCATCACCCTGCCCACACAATCCCCCGAAAGCCTGATCTATCAGTCCTTCGCCATGCTTGTACAGGCCCATCCTCCCCTAGAGGTGATTGATCACGTTCAACACCTCATCGTTGACACCCACAATATTCAGGATCTCAACCTCAAAGCCACCCTCGATCAAATTGTCCTCGCCAAGAATGCCCCTACGGTCTTTCCGCAGTTTCTCCTCCATTGCTGCTTGATCCTGATCGATTTTTGGCAGCTTGACCCCAAGGCACATGCCTTTATTCCTCAGCTAGTCGCCTGCTTCGATCACCTCCCCAGTCCCGGCTATAAACAAGCCAGAGCGGTGCATCGTCTCCGTGAATTGGTGGCGGAATTCTTAAAAACGGAGCAGTACACAATTCTCCATCGCATTGCTCAACTCTATCAACCCACCCAAATCGCCGATCATCACCCCCTAGGGGCATTGCTCGGCCGCTATCCGTTCCTCTTTAAAACGCTGCTGCTCAATGATGAGAGTGACTACGAACAGCAGCAAACGGTTCGCTATCTTTACACCCGGCATCAGGAGCGGTACGAGTTTCAGCTCAACCGCTTTGTCACCTATCAAGCCCGGTTAGCCGATATTGCCCGCGCCCGACAATTGAGCCAGGGAGCGGGGCGGGTGATTCGGCGTGAGAAAAATCCGACGTTATTGAGCGATCGCGAACTCGCCACCGCCCTCCGCCATTTTTGGGACAAACGACCCGGCCGGGAAACCAGCAAAGAACTCGCCCAGCGGCTCCGATTTGGCATTAGTCACTTTTCCTCCTACGCCTCCTTCAAAGCCCAACTCCATCAATACCTCGTCCACTCCCTCCCCTCCTCTAGTCCCTACCCAATGAGTAATCAACTCCAAACCTATCTCCACAACATTTTGCCGCGCTACGATCAGCGTCGCCCCGACGAATCCCTAAGCCTCCGCACGGCCACCAAACTCTTAGGACTGTTGATGATCGAAAAAGACAATAACCCCGATCACTATCGCTTCATCGAAGCCGTCGCCAACCTGGGGGCCACCTACACCATCGGGATGCTGATGAAACTCACCCTCCTCTCGCCCCCCCTTGTCCCGGAACTGGAAAAACGCCTAACCCGCCTCTTTCTCCACTATCAAACCTTCCCGCAGCAGGATGTCGCCTGGCTGATTCAGGTGTTGGAAAATTACCAGCTTGCGAGCAGTATCTATCGGGGGTCTGTGGATTTATCCCCCCTGTCCCATCTCTTGCACGCCAAAACAAACCCTCAACGCTCAAAGCGACCCACCCACCCGACATCTTAGAGGTTGTTTAAAAAGTGTCTTGAATAGAGAGGCAAGGGGTGCATCCCACTTTTGCAGATTCCCATGGCTCGCCAGGGAGCACCCTCATCCCCAGCCCTTCTCCCGCAGGAGAAAGGAGCCAAAAGCCCTCTCCTGAGGGAGAGGGTTGGGTGAGGGATTGCATAACTGGGAT
>NZ_JAQMTY010000285.1 GCF_028330765.1 Spirulina subsalsa CS-330
GGACATTCAGTGGACGTTAAACAGATGCTTGTGGAGGGGAATCTGGACGGGGTTTCAAGACAGAGATGACTTGAGACTAGACAAACCCAATGAAGCAAGAATCCCCCGTTATAATCTGTGATTTAACGGTGGGAGTGTCAAGTCACCAATATTTGGCGGCGACCCACCACCAAAGACGGCCCCGTCAGCCGCTACCGAGAACCCAGCCAAACCGCCCCCGACCCCGCCCAATGGAGCTACGGTCAACATATTTTTGAACCGATCACCCCCGACAGCGAGCAATACCAATGGCTGCAACAGGAGTTAAGCTCCCCCGCCACCCAACAGGCTAAATACAAAATCGTGATGTTGCACCATCCACCCCACAGCCTCGGCGATAATATCGTGCCCGCCTTCACTGACCCGCAGCCGGTGATTGAGCGGGACGGGAATGGTGCGATCGCGTCAGTGCGTTACGAATATCCCCTCGACCAAGACCACATCTATCAACACCTCGAACCCCTCTGGAACGCCGCCGGCATCGACCTCGTGTTTTACGGCCATTCCCATCTGTGGAATCGGTTCCAAAATCAGGCAGGCGTTAACTTTCTCGAATCCTCCAACGTCGGCAACACCTACGGAGCCTATCTCCCCGGCGGCGAGAAACGCTCCACCCCCGCCAATTACACCGAAACCTACATCGCCCAAGGCGACCCCAACGGCCTCCAGCCCATTTTTCCCACCCTCGCCCCCCTCCTCGACCCCGAAACCCAGCAGCCCCTCCCCTACATCGCCAGCAACACGATCACCGCCTTCAGCATCCTCGATACATCCAATGGCGCGATCAGCAGCTACCGATTCGACACCACCGATGCAGCGAGTCCCGTGGTGAAATTCGACGAGTTTGTATTAACGCCATGACCCTACGAGAATTGTGCATCTCGTAGGGGCATGGTCACCATGCCCTCTGGCTTGAACGGCTGAAGCATTGAAACTCAAAGTTTGCCGGAATTGGCTTGACCGATGAACTGTTCTAACGGGCAAATCGTGACCCATGATTCATAATTGAGATACTGGTTTAACTCACCACTGAGATACCAATCCCTGAGTTTCCAACCAGAACCGCCAAGGACGAGATAGGCTTTCCGGAAGTCAGAATGTTGCCGCATTGCCGCCATTAAACAAATCACCTCAAAGGGAACTTTTTGCTCGGCTGTGCCGCTGACCTGTTGCCACTTTAAGGAAATTAAAATCATCGCCTCATCCTTAGCCGCCACCACATCAACGTAATGTTTTCCACCCCCCGGACGATGACCAATATTTACCTGGGTTTCGTAACTATAGCCCCCTAAATCCAGGGAGGGCAGCACCATGAATTCGAGGACTTGGCCGGTTTTAGTGTTACGAGTCATGGTGATTTAGTGGCTCAGGGGTTGGATATTTTTAAAGGCGAGCATTTCCTGGGCTGGGGTGCGATCGCCCGTGCAATTAATCCGCCGGGGAGCGGCTAGGGTTTGATAGGTAAAGCCCAGGGATTGATAGAGTTCGAGGATGCGATCGGTGGCTTGATTCGAGACAATTACCGGGCCGGGATGTTGGGCTAACCAAGTGGCAAGCCGCCCTTGATCGTCCCAGGTAAAGCCCCCTTGTGAATATTGGCGAAAGGGAACATCATAGGGCGGATCGGCGTAGATAAAATCATCCGGTGCGATCGCAATTTCAGAAAAATCCGTGTTGGTGAATGTCCAGGGGGCTAATTTGGGTTTGTAGGGTTGAAAATCTTGGGTGTAATTAATCGTTTTGTAGCGCCCAAAGGGAACATTAAACCCGCCTTTTTGGTTAAAGCGACAGAGGCCGTTATAGCCGGTACGATTTAAGTAATAAAATAATTCTGCGGCCCGTTTGGTGTGGGCTTTTTGAGCCTGAATGAGTTGATTAAATTCAATGCGCCGCTGGTAATAAAAATCGGAGTCATTTTGCATCGGGTTATCAATGACTAATCCTCGTTGTAACTGGCGGTAAAAGTTAATCGCGTGGGGGTTGATGTCGTTGAGGATTGCCCGTTGAGGATGGAGACCGAGGGCGATCGCTAAACCGCCGCAAAAGGGTTCAACGAGGCGATGCTCAGGGTGGAGTTGCCAATAGGGGAGCAGGTGAGGGATCAACCAACGTTTGCCCCCAGCCCATTTGAGGGGGGGTTTGAGGGGAGAGGGAGCGGGGGGGGAAGGTTGCGATCGCGTCACGAGACTCTATAGATGAGTACAGGCAGAAAATATTAGTACAGAACGCCTATTGTAAGGGGAGCAGGAGAGCAACTTCAAACTCAAGCAATCCATAACGATTGGGCGAAGCGGATTGAATAGAGCAGGAGGATGAGGCCGGAAAAGCTCACGACGACACGGGCGAGTTTGGGGTGATAGTGGAGCCAGATGCCAACGGCGATCGCCACGGTGACGATGCCGTAGGTGTGGCGTTCGAGGGAAATGGTGCGGCCATGGCTGAGGATGCCGAGGAAACTCAAGAAGCCGTACAGCAGGGCCGTGGCAGGAATTTCGGCCCGGTAGCGCCACAGTAGGGCCAAGCTACCGAGCACCATGCAGAGATTCAAGAGGGGATCGCCTGCGACGAGCCAAGCGAGGACGAATAACGCGCCGCCGGCATAGACTCGCCCCCGAAAGCGCGATCGCGCCACAGCAATCCCCAACCCGATCAACAGCAACACCACCAGAGGATAGACCGGATCAGTGAATCCTGCGTCTCCAATATTGCCAGGGCCGAGGAAGACTTCGCCAAACATAATCAGCCAGCCTTGCCCATAGAACTGATCCGGTACAGCCCAGGCTTGCTGCACGTTGAGAAACGCCAGAGGATCGCCAAACTGAAGCCAACAAAAGAGGCTGTATAAACCGGCTCCCAATCCGGTAGAGAGGGCAGCGAGATAGGCCCACCCCGTCCGCCGTTGACACCAGGCGGTGATCAGCAGGGCCGGGACGAGGGCGAGACCGGGGAGGCGGGCGGCGGTGGCGCAAGCTCCCCAGAGGGCAGTTTGGAGAGGGTCGCGGCGATCGCAGGCGGCGAGAGTGGCGATGCTGAAGGCCAGAAATACCGATTCGGTATAGACCACCGTGCCGAAGAGTGAAAAGGGACACCAAACGAGGACAATCACCGCCCAGCGAGCGATCGCTTCTCCTTTGCGCCCTTGGAGCCAACGGTAAAGCAGGATCACACTGATTAAAAATGCCCCGTTTGTGACCAGCACACCGGCCACCTCAAAGGGGAATCCCAGCACCATAACGCCCCGAATCAACAGGGGCAACATCGGAAAAAATGCCACATTATGACCCTGGCCGTCGGCGATGTAGCTGTAGCCGGTGGTGGCGATGCTTGCGTAAAAGGTGCTATCCCAGGCGGTGAAGGCTGACCAGTGGAAGAGGGCCTGTTCACCGCCGGGCGGGGCTTGGAGGAGGGGCGCAATGCCTAATAAACCCAGCAAAATCCAGAGGCGACTGAGGCCCCACATGGTGACGGGGAAGGCGAGGGGATGGGCTTGTCGGGGGGTTACGGGGCGATCGCGGTTCATGGCGTGGGGGAGATGCTGACGATACCCGACCATTGCACCTGTTTTTCGTGGGTGCGACGATAGGAAAAAAAGAGGTGGGGCTGTTGATAGGTGCAACAGGGGGCGATCGCGTAATGCTCTGCCGGAATGCCGAGGTCGGTTAATTGTCGTCGGATGATTTGGCGCACATCGAGGCGGATGCGGCCCGGTTGGGGGTCGGGCAGAAGGGCGGGTTCTGGTTCTGCCAAGAGGAGAGCGATCGCATCCTCCGGGGCTAATCCATCGCACGGCTTCAAACTCGCGGCCACCTCTGCCCCCACATGGGTTGTGACTTGGTAGACTTCCCCCGCAATGGCCGGCCCCAGGGCAAAGCGTAAATCTGTGGTCTGGCTTCCCATCGCTACCATCTGCGCCACCGTTGCCGGCACAATCCCCAAGGCTGTCCCCCGCCACCCGGAATGAATGGCAGCGGCGCGGCCCGTGGTGCGATCGCCAATTAACACCGGCGTACAGTCTGCACTCGCCACCCAGACCGATTGGGCCGGGGTTTCCGTCACGGCAGCATCTCCGTCGGGGCGCTGGTCGGGATGGGCAGCGATCGCGGTGGGGGTTAATACGGCTTTCCCGTGAACCTGTTTGAGGCGATAGGCCGGGGCTGTCGGGTGCAGGGTTTGGGCCAATTCTTCCGGCGGTTGTGGCGCAAACGCCGTCGTAAAAAAACCGTGGGGCCAACCCGACAGCACCTCACAGGTGAGGTAGGGCTGTCCGGTGGTCGTGGTCTGCCACTGCCAACCAGGAGCGGCATGGGCGGGGTCAGAAAAAGGCATGGCAGCATTATTCCGTAATCAACACGCCCTTGATTCTACCGCTTCGGTTTCGGAATAACAGCGGCGGCTAGAGATATTCTGAGGCGACGATCATCGAGCCAATCCCCGAATTGGTGAGGATTTCCAACAGCAGCGCATGGGGAACGCGGCCATCGACAATATGGGCGGCTTTGACCCCTTGGGCGAGCGATCGCACACAACATTGCACCTTCGGAATCATTCCCCCAGCGACAATGCCATCCTCAATCAACTGCCGCGCCTGTTGAATATCGAGCTTTTCATAAAGAGTGGACGGATCTTGATAGTCATGGAGAATCCCGGCGGTATCGGTGAGCAAAATTAATTTTTCCGCTTCGAGGGCCGCCGCAATTTCCCCCGCCACCGTATCGGCATTGATATTATGGGCCTGGCCATCATCATCCGCCGCCACACTGGAAATCACCGGCACATAGCCCGCATCCACCAACGTCTTAATCAGGTTTGTGTTCACCGTACTCACTTCCCCCACAAACCCCACATCCGCCGCGCCCACATGACGCGCCCGAATCAAGTCCCCATCTTTACCACAGAGGCCCACGGCATTGCCCCCCGCCTGATTCACTAAGGACACAATTTCTTTATTCACCCGACCAACCAGAACCATTTCCACCACATCCATGGTGTCTGCATCGGTGACGCGCAACCCATCTTTGAATTGGGGTTCAATGCCCAATTTTTCAAGCCAGCTATTGATCTCAGGGCCACCGCCATGGACGACAATCGGACGAACCCCGACACAGGAAAGAAACACAATGTCTCGCACCACTTTATCTTTGAGGCTGCCATCTTTCATCGCTGCGCCACCATATTTAACAACAATGGTGCGCCCAGCAAAGGCTTGAATGTAGGGCAGGGCTTCGCTCAAGACCCGGACACGGGTGGCTTCTTCTTGTTTGAGATATTCGCTGTCGTTACTCATGAAATTATGTTGCACAGAGGTTAGATAAAACAGGGCTAGGCCCAAATGTAGCGTTTACCGTGGAATGGGTCAGCAATGCAGCTACATTAACTACAGAACGGCGGCGGCATCGCGTCAAATCCTGATCGAGCAAGGCATTATGCACCATGTCAACGATGAGCATTCGTTCAAAGACACATACTTGTCCTATCGGTTTTTTGCCGATGAAATCTAGTGCAGCGTCAATGCCAAGAATTAGGATGTTTGTAGGGTGCTGTTAGCGAAGCGTAACGCACCCTGCTACCGGGCAAGATGGGTATAACGAGCAGCGGACAAGATGCCCGCACTCCTTAAATCCTTGGATATGACTGGAGTGGGAGCGTCTCGCTCCCTAGCTGTTCAATCGCGTCTCGCTCCCTAGCCAGTAGTAGCGTGACACAGCCAAAATGATATTTTATTGTAGGGTGGGTTAGGCGGTTTAACCTCCTGCCGTTACTGCAATCTAGCAATCCGTCGTAACCCACTGATTAAGGTGTGTCGTGACAGTAGGGTGAGTTAGGCGGCTTAACCTCCTGCCATTACTGCAATCTAGCAATCCGCCGTAACCCACCTTTTAAGATGTGTTTTGCCACTACGGGGTTTGGTTGTAGTAGTCTTGGGTTCCTTTCGCGTCGAGGGCTTGGCCGAGGCGGTTGAGGGCGTGGACGTAGGCAGCGGTGCGCATGGAGATGGATTGTGCTTGGGCGATCGCCCAGGTGGCTTTGGCTTCGGCGATGATGCGGGTGGCGAGGCGATCGCGCACTTCCTCCGCCGTCCAATACAAGCCATTGCGATTTTGCACCCATTCAAAATAACTCACCGTCACCCCGCCCGCATTGACGAGAATATCCGGAAACACCAAGACCCCGTGGGCATCGAGAATCTGATCCGCTGCGGATGTTGTCGGCCCATTCGCCACCTCAAAAATGTAGCGGGCGCGAATATCGGCAGCGTTGGCGGCGGTGATTTGGTTTTCTAGGGCTGCTGGGATGAGCACATCCACGTCGAGTTTGAGCAGGTCTTCGTTGCTGATGATTTCCTGCTCGCCCATGTTGCAGATCGTGTCATGGCAGTAAATGGATTGAATGCTTTGGCGATCGCGCTTATAGTTGCGAATTGCTGGAATATCGAGGCCCTGGGGCGCATAGATCCCCCCTTGGGAATCACTCACCGCCACCACCAGATACCCCGCCTCATGGAGGAACGTCGCCAAGGCCGCCCCCGCCTTCCCAAAGCCTTGGATCGCCACGGTGGTATTGCTGGGATATTGCTCGAACAGGGGCAACAGCGTGTTAATCACATTAAACGCCCCCATGGCCGTCGCCGTATCCCGGCCTGCACTGCCACCGAGGGCGAGAGGTTTCCCGGTCACCACGCCGGGGCTGGCTTTGCGTTTAATAATCGAATATTGATCCATCATCCAGCCCATCACCATGGCGTTGGTGTAGACATCGGGGGCGAGGATGTCAATATCAGGGCCGATGAAGTCAGCGATCGCATCCACATACCCCCGGCTCAAGCGCTCCAACTCCTGCCGTGACAGTTCCTTCGGGTTGACCGTAATCCCCCCCTTCGCCCCACCAAAGGGCAAATTTAACAACGCACATTTAAACGTCATCCAAAACGCCAAGGACTGCACCTCATCCAAGGACACATTGGGGTGATAGCGCACTCCCCCCTTCCCTGGCCCCCGTGTATCGTCGTAGCGCACCCGATACCCTTGGAACACCCGCAACGAACCATCATCCATCCGCACCGGAATCGAAACCGTCAAACCCGCCTTCGGATACTTGAGGCGATCGAGGGCATCTTTCGATAACGTCACATACTGTAATGCCTTTTCTAAACGGCTACTGGCATCACTCAATAACGATAAAGGAGTGGGGTGGGAAACCGGAGTGGGAATCGTCATAGCTGTCCGGAAGTGAAAGGACTATAGTTCCATTAGACACGAGAAAAACAGTATAAAAATATACAAAAAACAAAACGTAATGTATTTTTTAGATTTGCAATTTTCCCGCATACCTGACAGTTTTTGAGGAACGCGCAACAATGGTTAGCACAGGTGTTGACGAAACAGGGTAATCTCGACGGCTCACACGTCTAGCCCCGACAGGTGAGGGGATCTAATCTGAACCCCTGTTCCGGTTTCTAGCCTTAAGATCATGAAAAGACGATCAGGTGTGTGTGAATGGTTTGAATCACAGCGTTTTCTGGGTTGGGTTAAACGAGTGAAGCCCTATGATGATTTTGATTGGAGTGTTGGCGGCTCTTTCGGCATCCGCTGCGGCTGGGATGCGCATTGCGTTGCCGCTCTTGCTCATTGGTTTGTTGCGTGGAGATTTGTGGGATAACGTCCCGATCTTGGCGTTAGTGCATCCCCAGGTGGTGGTGGGGGTACTGACGAGTTGGTCTTTGTTTGAACTGTTGGGGTCGAAAAAACTGCTCGGCCAGCGGGTGAATCAATTGGTGCAGTTGTGGTTTAGTCCGGTGGTGGGGGCAGTGATGGCGATCGCAGCGCTTCAGCTGACCCCGATCGAGATTCAACCCCTTTGGCCGATTGCGATCGTCGGGGGGTTGCTGGCGTTTGTGCTGAAGTTGGTGCAGGTAGGTTGGTTTTTCCGGCTGCGGGGGTTGCCGCTGTGGGTGATTTTGCTCGAAGATGCCCTCTGTGTTTTTCTGGTCTTCTTCGCGTTTAATGCTCCACAACAGGGGGGATTGATTGCGATGTTGCTGCTCTGGCTCTCGGTGCGCAGTTCGGGGGAATGGTATCGCTGGTACAAAAACAAGGGCAATGATCCGGAGCGATCGCCCCCTAGTTCGTAAAAAATCATGATTTAACCAGATTTAAACACCACAATTTTCTATGTTCCGATCGACAAACTAACTTTCCAATCCTGTTCATTTAATTCATCAAATGAGTAATTCAATTCACCTCTTCGCCCCACTTCAATCGCGTAAAATTCAGTTTTCGGAATATTAGTAACTTCAAAATCAAACACACATTCTACAAGAGATTTTTTCGAGCCAGCTCCAGTATTGCCAGTGGCCAAAATATTACCTTGTCCATCTCGAATAGTGACAGGCATATTCGCCTCAATATCACCATATCCACCAGAACCATAGCAATAATCATCACTACCTTCAATATCAGAGTCAAGCAGCGTTAGAGAGCCTGTAATCGTGTATTTTGAATTCACAAAAGGAACAGGTGGGAGGGAAATTCCCTGATCTGATGTGGCAACCGAACTAGAACCTTGATTGGATGCAGGACTCACAAAATTCCAAAATACTGATGTTGCTAAAAATGTTGCCAAAATAATAGTCAATCGTTCGCCATTTTGAGTCTTCATGAACTCAACAATAATTTCTGAGATTTCAGAAATTTTTAAATCAGAAATTTTTTTAGACTGAATAGTATTTCTTTTTTTTGAGTGTGAAGCAGGGTGATGAGATGTCGTTGAGTCCTTTCTGCTGGTAGGGCTTGTTTGGCTGGAGATTGGTTGTTTAGTTTTAGACTTTGGATGAGATGGTGTTGAGGGTATTCGTAGGTTAAATGAGTCTTGCCAAAGATCATGTGTTTGATTGGATAACCGGCCACGAACAATAACTTTGGTGATATTTTTGGGATTGACTTTGAGCAAGCCTTTTTTGATGAAGTCAACAATTAATGATTGAGAGGGTGCTTCTTGGGATTCAGCAACTAATGTCAAACATTCATAGTTCATGGATGCTTTAACAGAAATACCCTTGGGTTCTAATGTTTTATTGATTAGGGCTGTAATGGCTTGCGGATTCCCTGCTTTGGCTTGGGCAAGTAACGGATTTAGATCACTCATTGTTTATTACGTGATTAAAATAAAATAGATTGAGACTGCATTGATTCAAAATCCATGAGATGAAATCATTAATTTCAAATGGTTTGAGCAAGCATGTTTGATATTGAGGACTCATGCGTTGAATACGTTGCCTTAGGTCACAGTTCAGCGCGAAGGAAGCGTTTGAGTTCGGTGGAAATGGGGAGGCGATCGATTTCTTTGAGGAGGTTGGTGCGGGATTCGGATTGGGCGCGATCGCGATAGACCGCGAGTAAAAGCTGTTCAATACCTCCCTTAGCCAGGGCCTCCGTGATTAATCCCGTCACCCCCAGTAGAGCGATACCGCCCAAAATCCCCCCTGGGCCGAGGAATGCCAAGGCGGCAGTAATTGCGGCTGCGCCAGTGAATCCCGTCGTTGCCATGGTGATCACCAAAATAATCCCCGGCAATCCCAACGCCGCTACTTTTCTGACTACTTCGTCCATTGCTTGTGATGCCGTTAAAGAATGATGTCCATGGGGTGCATCAGACGCGAACAGTTTGAACATCCCTATGGAAGTTGTCAGGCGTGACGCGAAATTTTACGCAACCGGCATTAACAGTTAACGGCGCGGGTGGTGCGGTAGCGATCGCACGATTGGATGAACTGTTGGGGAAGGTGGGGACTATTGCCCCAATGCAAATGTAAGTAAGAGGCGTGGACATTGGGTAAACGCCAGCCTTCGGGTTGGGGGATGGCGTGGGGCGATAAGCCGGTGGAGTGGAAGAGGTTCGGCAGTTGTGACGAGGCGAGTTTGGAGCGGTGAAACTCATGGCCCCGAACGATCGCACCCGCTGATATCAAGGGGCTAGCAGCTTGGGCGATGCCTTGGCGGTAGCCGAGGGTGAGGGCGGGACTCATTAAGGTCGTGGCGGGGAGAATGCCGAGCATTTTCCAGGATTGCCCCTTAAGATCCACGAGGGCATCGCAGAGATACATTAAGCCGCCACATTCGGCATAGGTGGGAAGTCCGGCTTGGATGCACTGGCGGAGCACGGTGTGGGCAGTGTGGTTTTGAGCGAGGGATTGGGCAAAGAGTTCCGGGAAGCCGCCGCCGAGATAGAGACCGTCTACGCCCTGGGGAAAGGGTTCTACGAGGGGACTCCAGGGGATCAGGGTTGCGCCGAATTGTTCGAGGAGTTCGAGGTTGTCGGCGTAGTAGAAGTTGAAGGCGCGATCGCGGGCGATCGCAATCTTGACCGGAGTCACAACGGCGGGTAAATCGAGGGCAGGGACGAGGGGCGCAGGTGGGCTTTTGAGGAGGGGAAGGAGTCGCTGCCAGTGAAAAGAGTGGGTCACGAGTTGGGCGAGGCGGCTGAAGGTGCGGGGCAGATCGGGCAGTTCATCGGTGGGGACAAGGCCAAGATGGCGATCGGGGAGGGTGATTTCTTGATGGCGATACAGCACTCCTAAGATGGGAAGATTGAGGGGCGCGATCGCTGTTTTGAGCAGTTCGAGATGGCGATCGCTCCCCACCCGATTCAGAATTAATCCGGCAATTTTCAACGTTGGATCAAGGGAACAATACCCATGCACAATCGCCGCCACCGAACCGGAGAGCCGACTACAATCAATCACCAACACAATCGGCACATTCAACAGCCGCGCCACATGGGCCGTGCTGGCGTAGTCATTGGGTAATAAAGACGCATCATCTTCCCCCTGCCAATCGCTGCGCAGTTGTACCCCGTCAAAAAGTCCCATCACCCCTTCAATGACGGCATAGTCAGCGGTGGCGGCATGGCGCTCAAAGCAAGTTTTGACGTAGGTGGGAGAGGTAAGAATTGGGTCTAAATTCCGACAGGGGCGATCGGTAATTTTGGCATGAAACATCGGGTCAATATAATCGGGCCCGACCTTGAAGGATTGAACTATTTTTTGCTGTTGGCACAAATAGCTGAGGATCGCCAAGGTGATCGTGGTTTTACCGGAATTGCTGCGATCGCCCGCAATAATTAACGCCATATAGCAATCCTATTTGATTCATGAACAGGCAAGGGGCTTAAGCCCCTTGTTGATGAGGAGAGAAGATCTCCGATTGATTTAGGATCGCCATAGCGATTCATAACCCGTAAGGATAGAACGGTCTTGAACTCCAGATCATGCTGATCTGAGTGACCGTTTCAACTTGATTCTAATTCACAGGACTTCGTCAGCATCAGCACGGTTCACCAAAACTAATGGGTCTGAAGCCCCGCCCCTTCGGCAAGCTCAGGACAAGCCTGACTTCGGCAAGCTCAGCCCTAGTCTAGGGCGGCTTTTCTGCTGGAGTTTATCGCTCCAATCCTCTCTATCTTTGGTATCCTAGCACCATGAAAAGCCGATATCAGTACAGAATCTATCCCACCCCAGGTCAGCAAGCTGAACTAGCCAAACTGTTCGGATGTTGTCGCGTGGTGTGGAACGATGCCCTGGCTCTGATTAAGGCGATTCCTCAGGGTGAAAAATGGCCCAGTAATGCCCAGTTGCAACGCCTGGTCATTACCCAAGCCAAGCAAGACCCGTCCCGAAATTGGTTGTCAGCGGTGTCGGTCGTGGCCTTGCAGCAATCGGTGATGAACTTAGGCGTAGCCTTCAAAAACTTTTTCGAGTCCCGTAGCAGTAAGCGAAAGGGGTCGAGAGTTGGCTTTCCTCGATTCAAAAAGAAGCTCAACCGTCAATCAGCACGGTTTACCCAGCGGGGATTTTCGATCAAGGGGGAGAAGGTCTATCTCGCCAAGATTGGCAAGCTGAAAACGAAATGGTCAAGACCGTTACCCTCTGAACCCAGTTCAGTGACGGTGCTCAAGGACTGTGCAGGTCGATATTTCCTGAGCTTTGTGGTAGAGGTGGAGCCTGTCATCGTCGAACCCAAAAACCAAGGGGTCGGCGTAGATCTGGGCATTGAAACCTTAGCCACATTAAGCACGGGCGAAAAGGTCAAGGCGAGGGACACCCGTGCCTTAGATCAGAAGCTTCGCAAAGGTAAGCGCAAACTAGCCAGGGCGATGAAAGGGTCAAGGCGGCGTGAGTCGTTGCGGATGGCGATCGCCCGCACAGAGGCAAGACAACGGGATATCCGCAAGGATACTAACCAAAAGCTGGCGAGCCGTTTGGTGCGAGAAAACAGCGTCGTGGTGCTGGAGGATCTCAACGTTGCCGGGATGGTGAAGAATCGCTGTCTAGCCAGGGCAATTAGTCGGGCTGGCTGGAGAGACATTAGAACGATGTGTGAAGCCAAGGCAACTCTGATCCAAGACCGAGAGGTGAGGGTGATCAGCCGATGGGAACCCACTTCTCAGGTTTGCTCCTGCTGTGGTTATCGGTGGGGCAAGTTGGATCTGTCTGTGCGGTCGGTACTGTGCCTCAACTGTGGTACAGAACAAGACCGAGACGTGAATGCCAGTATAAATATTATGGCGGCAGGGCTTGCCGACCTGAATGGACAGGCGTTAAGCAGTGTTAGACCCCAATCTGGGGCGGTTGCTTGTCTGTCTACCCATCAGGAGTCCACTTAATGTGGGCA
>NZ_JAQMTY010000286.1 GCF_028330765.1 Spirulina subsalsa CS-330
AATTAAAGGACTCGCTGTCGCTCGATTTGTTTGTTGGTGCAAATTCATCTCGCCACTAAAAGGCATGTCCGCCGTTACCTTCGGTAACTCTACTCGGACTCGCTTTATAGTGGGAGTCTTCTTTGCACATTTAAGATAATCAATTGGTGGCGGCGATCGCCCGCCAATTGGTTCCCCATACAACCCGCCCCTGAGCACGGCGGGTTTTTTGATGGGGGTGCGATCGCTCAATCTGCCGCCAACATTTTCAGCGCAGCGGCCCGCCAACGATTCACCTGCACCCCGCGATTGACCATCGATGCAGTTTCGCCCGTGGGGAGGGTCATTTCTTCCACCAATTCATTCGCCCCCGCATGTAACCCGACAATGTGATACGTGCCATCATCCGTTTGCACAAACAGCGCACTGCCCGACGCGCCGGCATTGGTATCGCATTGATGGAACAATACGCCGGCGAGATTCCCTTCACCCGGTGCATCAAGAATGGTGCAATCAAAGCTCAATCCGGCGGTTTCCCCTGGTTTTCCGAATTCTGGCCGGTCTGCGGCGGGAAAATCGTAGGAATAGCCCGCTACCCGCACCTTGCCCGCCAAGATGTTGAGAATGCCGCGATTCGTAAGGTCAAGGTCAAGCCAGGGCAGATAGCCCGCCTCTTCGCCCAAGGGTTGATCTAAACGCAGCACCGCCCAATCATGGGCGGGATTTTGATCCTCTTTCCAGCCGTAATCATAGGTGACAACTTGGGCGGTGGCCTGTCCTTCACCCTGGATCAGGTTGGCTTGAAAGACTAAGCGATCGCGCCGTTTGCCATAGTCCTCCTCTGTGATCACTTCTTCGGTCTCCGCATCCAGCAAACAATGGGAATTCGTCAACACCACATCAGGGCCAATCAAGGTTCCGGTACACCACCCTTGCATCTCACCCTTGGCATCCCGCCACTCCAAACGACCGATCGCGCTATAGGGATACGCCCGCATCAAGACCGGGGTGCGTTCATCCTCACCAATCACAACCCGTGTATTTTGAGCCGGATTATCCACCACAGACAGATGATCGGGTTGAAAACCTGGGCTTTCGTCAAGTGGAATCCCCAATGCTTCGAGGGCTGCACTGTTAATCGAGAGGCTCGATTCACCTTCTCCATGCACTGTTTGCATGGAGAAGGTGAGGAGGAGACTACTGGTAGCGATCGCAGCCAAAAGAGACTGTTTCATGGGATTTTTTGATCAGAAATAATACGTCCGCTATTCTGACCTAATTTTTTGTTTTTTGCAAAACTGCGAAATTGTTGTTTGAGCGTCCTGTAAATGAGTTTAGGGTTATTTTGACCTCCCTAAAAAACAGACGGAATTGTTTTATGAATGGGGTTCAAAAGGGGAAATTGCGAAAATGTGGGTTGAGCGTCCTGTAAATGGATAAGGTTGTTTTATTTGAAACCCAGAGGAGAAAAACCAATGCGTTTAGCGATGAAATTGTGGGTCGGAGTTTTGACGGGGGCGTTGTGTGTGGTGTTGCCGGGATTGGATGTGGCGCAGCGGTCACAGGTGGCGATCGCGCAGACGGCGGAAGATCAGCAGTCGCAAGCAGAGCGTTTGGTGAAAGCCGGGGGTGAAAATCTCAAATCAGGGAATTACCAAGCAGCACTGACCGGTCTGCAACAGGCTTACGCCATCTATCGCGAGATTGAAGATGGAGCCGGCATGGTTCAAGCCGCGTTACTTTCGGGGTATGCCCTTGTCGGTTTGGGTGAAACGGAACGAGCACGGGGCATTTTCCAAGGCTTGTTAGATCTGGCGATCGACTCAGATTTTCAATGGCTAGAAGACCAAGCGCGAAAAGGGTTGCAGGTTGTACAACGTGCTGCTGCTCAATAATCCCCGACTTCCAATCTGCTGAAGCGAACCGTTAGCTTCAGCAGGAAATTTCGATGAATGGTCTGGAAAATTGCGAAAACGGGTGTTGAGCGTCCTGTAGCTAGGTTGATCAACCCTTGGAGGTGATGGCTGGGAATTGGGTATGATCCAGGAAAGTTATTAATGGAGGGTCGGACACCATGACGTTGCAGGAAATGATTCAGTCTCTTGATGATTTATCGAGACCTGAACAACAATCACTTTTAGCAGTGCTACAAACCAAATTATTGGAGAGTAATTGTCATGATACAGGCAGAAAAGAAGCGACATTTTGGCAGGGTGTTCTCAACTTTAGAACGGCTCTACAAAGAGAGGGTTTAATATTTACGGATGAAGATTTTGCGGATATCAGGGATCGCGCCCCTGGTCGAGAGATTGTGTTATGACGGTTCAATTTTTGCTGGACTCCAATATTCTGTCTGAGCCAAGCCGCCCCAGCCCGAATGAAGCGGTTTTAAGCAAATTGGAGCAGCATCAGTTTGAGATCGGTGTGGCGAGTATTGTTGTCCATGAACTTTTGTATGGTTGCTGGCGTTTAGCACCGTCCAAGCGACAGGATGTTCTGTGGCAATACATTCAGGAGTCGGTCTTAAGTTTACCTGTGTTTGATTATGATCGGGAGGCGGCACGATGGCACGCAAGGGAGCGGGCAAGGTTATCTAAGGTGGGGAGGACTCCTGCATTTGTGGATGGACAAATTGCCAGTATTGCCTTTTGTAATCATTTGGTTTTGGTGACGAATAATGTGTCAGATTTTCAGGATTTTGAGGGTTTGACGATTGAGAATTGGTTTGAGTTTTAGGTTAATTGATGAGGAGGTTTTGAGCCAATGCGGTTATCAACAACGCTGTGGGGCAGCTTGGTGGCGGGGGTTTTGCTGGTGGGGTTGCCGACTGGGGTGACGGGGTTAGCTCAGGCACAGTCGAATGAGCAAGTTGCGGATGGAGTATTGACAGAAGAAAATCCGCGCATAGAAAGCACTGGGGTCTATTACGCGATTCATCGGTTTACGGGCCGTCCGGGTGGATTATTGACGATCGCGCTTGAGAGTGATGATTTTGATGCGGTGCTGGTGTTGCTGAATGCTGAGGGGAATGGGGTTGCGGAGGATGACAATAGCGGCGGTGGGACGAATGCGCGGTTGGTGGTGAGAGTGCCGGAGAGTGGTGAGTTTGCGATCGCGGTGACGACGAAAAATAGTGGCGCGATCGGGCGGTATCGGTTGCGGTGGGAGGTTGTACAGGCGAGGGCAACTAGACCGCGAACTCAGTTATCCGAAGCCCGTCGCTTATTTAATCAGGCGGGGTCACAATATGATGCGGGCAATTATCGAGGGGCGGTACAAGTGTGGGAACAGGCATTAGCTCTCTATCGTGAGGCGGGCGATCGCGAAAGTATTGCACGTACTTCAGCGAATTTAGGCAGCACTTACGATCATCGTCTTGAAGAATTTCAACGGGCGGTTGAGTTTTATGAGCAGGCGATCGCACTTTATCGAGAATTAGGGGAGCGCGAGCGGGTTGCCTCTCTGTCGAATAATCTTGGTGCTACCTATAAAGATTTAGGTCAATATGATGAGGCGATCGCATCCTATGAAACGTCTTTAGAACTGTATCGAGAATTGCGCGATCGGGAATGGGAAGCGAATGTTTTAGGGAATTTAGGGGTTCTTTATGGCGAGTCAGATGAACCCCAAAAGCGGATCGAGGTGTTTGAACAAGCTGCGACCATTTATCAAGAAATTGGGGAACTAGAAGATGCCAGCAGATTATTTTCTAGTGTGGGATATACCTACAATGAGTTAAATCAGAAGGAGAAAGCCATTGAAGCGTATCAGCGATCACTTGAACTTTCTCAAGAAATCGGGGATCAGGAAAGTGAAGCAAATGCATTAAGTAATATTGCTATTGCATTTGACTCTTTAGGGAATTACACACAATCCCTAAAGTTTCATCAACAGGCTCTAGCGATTCGACGAGAGATTGGCGATCAAACAGACATATCTCGTTCTTTATATAATATTGGTTTAGCTTATCGAGATTTAGATCAACATGAGCAGGAAATTCAATTCTTAGAACAAGCATTAAATATTAGGAGAGAAATCGGCGATCGCGAGGGTGAAGCTCTTGCTGCGTATAGCATTGGCATCGCTCATCATAAATTAGATCAAAATGAGCAAGCCATTCCATTTTTTGAGCAGGCATTGGAGATTCGGCAAGACATCGGCGATCGCGCCGGTTCTGCTGATACGTTAAACTATATTGGCATTTCATACAGAGCATTAAGAGACTATGAAAAATCGATTGGGTTTCATCAACAAGCACTTGCGATTTGGCAAGAGCTTAATGATCCTGAAAAAATAGCACAATCGCTAACGTATCTCGGTAATCGATATGACTCATTAGAACAGTATGAAAAAGCTATCGAGTTTCATCAGCAAGCGTTGGAGATTCGGGAAGGGCTGGGCGATCGTGAGAATGAAGCTCATTCGCTTGGATATCTTGGTTCGTTGTATCGTAAGTTAGAACAAAATGAGCGGGCAATTTCATTTTTCGAGCGAGAACTTGAGATCAAGCAAGATATTGGTGATCAAGAGGGTCAGGAAACTACTCTACGAAACTTGACATCCATTTATATTGGTCTGAATCAGTTTGAACAAGCGATTGAATTTTTTGAACAAAATCTTGTAAGAATCCAGGAAAGTGGTACTCGCCAGCAAGTTGCAGATTCTTTATTCTCTTTAGGAATTCTTTACGATAATGCAGAACGTTACGAGAAGGTAATAGAGGTTCAGGAACAAGTCTTGGCAATCGCACAAGAAATTAGCGATCGTCAATTGGAGTCTTATGCACTTAACCAACTAGGTATTGCCTATAGAGAGCTTGAGCAGTATGAACGCGCTATTGAACTTCAGCAGCAGTCCATCGAAATAAAGAGAGAATTGGGCGATCGCCCGGGAGAACTCAATTCTTTAAATAATTTAGCGAATGTATATTTTGAACTGGAACAATATGAGCAGGCGATAATTTTTCATGAACAAGCTCTTGCCTTAGCAGAAAATTTAAGTAATCAGAGGATGCAAGTAAACGCGCTCAGGGGAATAGCAAGAGCTAATCGTCGTACTCGTAAGTTTACAGAATATCTCGATTTTTCTTTTCAAGCACTTAAAGTAGCAGAAGCAATTGGTGATGATGAATTAGTCAGTGAAATCAGAGAAGATGTGGAAGAATTTTATGCTTTGATCAACTTTGAAACAAGGTCAAGTATGCAAGATGCAATTACCTTTCATGAGAAACAAATAAAGATGTCTAGAGAGAAAGAATATCCTATTCTTGAATCTTTGGCTTTAGGCTATCTAGCACAATCCTATTCAATTCTCGATCAACCTCGACAAGCTATTTTTTATATAAGTCAGGCATTAGAAATTCAGGAAGAAATTGGTGATGTCAGAGGAAAAATAGGATCTTTGAGTTTTTTGGGAGCCATTTACCAAAACTTAGGTGATCATCAAAAGTCTTTTGGTTTTTATGAGTCATCCCTGAATTTAGCGATGACTTATCGTGATCTAAAGCTAGAGATCCAACAGCTAATCAATTTAGGGTTTGCTTACCGGCGTTTTAGTGATTCAGAAGTAGCTATGAACTACTTCCAAGACAGTTTAAGAAAATTAAGGAATTCCACTTTATCTGATAAAGAAAGATTGGAAGCACAAATAAATTATAATATCGGGTTAATATACTTTGGTGATCAGAAGTATCAAGAAGCTCGTGAATACTTTGAGAGGAGTCTAGAATTGTATCGTGAGATTGAAAATCGGAGAGGAGAGGCTACAACATTACGTCTATTAGGATTGACATATTGGAGACCGACAGGTTCACCTATGCTAATAGTCTTTGATGGGCAGGGAGGATTTGCAACTGTTTTAGATGTTGCTCGTGCTGCTGAGCAAATGGAAATTCCTGTAGATCGAAACAAAGCAATTGCATACTTCAATGAGTCTCTAGAGATAACAAAACAATTTCATCTAGGTGGTCGCACTATGTTTGGTGATCGAAGCCATGAGATCAATGCCTTGTCTTTGCTTGCAGCCGCTTCTCAAAATAAACATCAATCTGTTCAATTTTACCGGGACGCTATTGATGTGGCACGAAGCAGTGGTGATTATATTCTTGAAATTCAAAATATCAGAGAGCTAGCTAATTTGCTTCCACAACCCGAAGCAGAAGTTTTACTCAAAGAAGCCATGGATACGTTAGAGACTGCCTGGGATGCTCTGGGGGATCATGATCTTGAAAAAGTAACATTTTCGCAATCTGGAATTGCATCTGGCGTTTATCAAGATTTACAACAGGTGTTGCTTGCACAAGAGAAATACAATGAAGCATTCATCATTGCAGAGCAGGGACGTGCTCGTGCTTTAACGGATTTACTGGCGAGCCGTCTACCCCAAGAAAATACCGAATCACTATCATCTGATAGCATCAATCTAGAACAGATCAAACGAGTGGCTCGTGAGCAGAACGCAACGTTAGTTCAATATTCTGTAATTAGTAACTATCAAATTTTGATGTGGGTTGTGCAACCGGATGGAGAAGTTCATTTTCGTAGCTTTGCTGATTCTACGGTTTCCATGTTCCAGGATGAGCTAGTTAGCAATACTCGTGAAGCCTTGAATCTGCGCGATCGCGGCCTGATCTCTGTTCGTCCCCGTGATGGTTCAGACCCAAAATACGACGAAGCAACTCAACTATGGTTACTGCACCGTCTCCTCATTGAACCGATCGCAGACCTCCTCCCCACCAACCCCGAAGATCGCGTCATTTTCGTGCCCCATCGTGAACTCTTCTTTGTGCCCTTCGCCGCCCTCATGGACGAAGACGGCAACTATCTGATCGAAAAACACACCATCCTCACCGCCCCCTCCATTCGCGTTCTCGACACCGTGCGCCGCAACGCCCAAACCCAACGTAACCGCAACGGTAAACCCCTCGTCGTGGGCAACCCCACCATGCCCGAAGTCACCTTTGCCGACGGTGAAACCATCCAACTCAGCCAACTGCCCGGAGCCGAACGAGAAGCGATCGCGATCGCCAACCTGCTCGGCACAAACCCCCTCCTCGGAGCCGATGCCACCAAAACCGCCGTCCTCCAACAGTTCACCAACGCATCCATCATTCACCTCGCCACCCATGGACTCCTCGAAGACTTCGGAACCGATGTTCCCGGTGCGATCGCCCTCGCCCCCGAAGGTTCAACAAGCTCAGAATGGAATGACAGCCTCCTGAGTGCCAGCGAAATCCTCCTGATGGATGAGCCGTTGAATGCGGAATTGGTGGTGTTGAGTGCCTGCGATACCGGGCGGGGCGACCTGTCCGGGGATGGTGTGATCGGCCTATCACGCGCCTTCATCTCCGCCGGCGTGCCCAGTCTGCTCGTTTCCCTCTGGCAAGTCCCCGATGCCCCCACCGCTGACCTGATGACCCGATTTTATCAACAGCGGGAGAGCTTGGGGGATAACGCCCAAGCCCTGCGCCAAGCGATGTTACAAACGATGCAAACCCATCCCGAACCCCGCAACTGGGCAGCGTTTACCCTGATTGGGGAAGCCGATTAATGTTTGGATGTTGGGGTGCGTCATTTTTCTAGTGTTATGCCATCACAATTGAACCTTTACCATCATTAAAAAATCATCATGTCTAAATTCAAACGCCGCCATTTTCTTCAATTCAGCGCCGCCACCCTCGCCACCTTGGGGATGAGCCAGAGCCAACTGGGTCGCCAAGCGTTGCGCTATGGAAAAGCGATCGCTCAAAGTACGCCGCGTAAATTGGCCCTGCTGATTGGGATTAATGACTACAAGAGCGATCGCAGTGTGGGCGACCTGCGCGGCTGCGTCAATGATGTGGCCCTGCAACGGCAACTTTTGATCCATCGGTTCGGGTTTCAGCCCCAAGATATTCTCACCCTCACCGATGGGGAAGCCAGTCGGCAAGGGATTTTAGCCGCTTTTGAAAACCATTTACTCGGCCAAGCCAAAACTGGGGATGTGGTGGTGTTTCACTATTCGGGCCATGGGTCGCGGGTGGATGATCCGACCCCGATTGATCCCAATAATCCGATTAATAGTACGTTCATTCCGGCGGATGAAGATAGCCCCAATGGTGAAAATGTGAGCGACATTATGGGGCAAACCCTGTTTCTGTTGATGTCACTGTTGCGGCGGCAGACGGAGAATGTGACGACGGTGCTCGATAGTTGCTATTCCGGGGGCGGGACGCGGGGACAGGCGATCGTCCGGGCGGGGGAGCCGGGGCGCAATGTGGCCGAGGCAGAATTTGCCTATCAAGAATCTCTGTTGGGGCGTTTGGGCTGGGAGACGACGGACTTTCAGGAGGCCCGCCGCCGCGGGATTGCGGTGGGGACGGTGCTGGCTTCGACCCAGCCGCAGCAGTTGGCGATCGATTATCCCTTTGAAGATTTTTTTGCGGGGGGATTTACCTATTTATTGACGCAATATCTGTGGCAGCAGACGACGGAGGTACGGGATGCGATCGCAGTCGTTCAGAATCGCATTGATGAAATTTCCGCCCAAGATCCCCTCTATGAAGTGCATCCAGACCGGGCCGGTCAGGCCGTGCCGATTTACTTCACGCCGCCAGTGAATCGGGCGGCGGATGCGGTGGTGACGGCTCTCGATGGGAATCGGGCGACGTTGTGGCTCGGTGGGTTAGATGGGAAGACGATTCGGGCCTTTGGGCGCGAAAGTGAATTAGTCCCCCTGGAGCAGAGTGAAGCACGGGTGACGGTGACGGATCGGGTGGGATTAGAAGCGATCGCCACCGTTGAGGGTTCCGTGCCCGTCGGCACGTTATTACAAGAATATGCACGGGCGATTCCCCGCGATCTGACGTTGGTGATCGGGTTGGATGAGTCCTTGGGGCAGGATCGGGGCGCGATCGCGGATCGTCTGCGCCAAAACTCGCGCATCGTACCTGTCAATGGCGAAAATGGCCGCTACCCGCGCACCGTTCACTACATCATCGGCCAAATTACCGCCGCCAATCAAGCCCAAATCAGCGTCCCCAGTAACGCCCAGATGCCCTCACTTGGCAGTATCGGACTCTTTTCCCCCAGTTTGGAACTGTTGCCGAAATCCTTTGGGCTGCCGGGCGAACGTCCCCAGGCAGTATGGCAACGCCTCCAGCCCAAAATCAAGGGACTCCTCGCCACCCGTGTAATTTCCCAAACCCTCAACGCCCAATCCTCAGCCCTTGATGTGCAAGTGACGCTGAAATTGGAGCGATCGCAAACCACCATTCTCGGCCAAGCCTTCACCTTTCGGGGCAACAGCACCGCCACCACTGACCCTTATCAATTGGCACGAGTGCCGGTGAATGAAGCCATCCAACTCGAAATCACCAACAACCACAGCCAAGATCTCTATCTTGCGGTGATGGTGATTGATGTGTCCGGCGACATCACGATCCTCTTTCCCAATGAGCACCAAAATGTCCCCGATGAGCAACTCGAAGCAACGACGAAAATCCCCAGCCGTCAGCGTTTGCTCATTCCTGACCCGGCGAAGCGTGATTTTGTCTTGGTTAGTGATGAGGTGGGCGCAGGGGAAATGCTTGTGATCGCCAGTGAAAAACCGATGACCGACGCGATTAAACGGCTGCGCTCGTTGGCCCGGAGTGCGGGGATGTCACGGGGGTATGTATCAGTATCGAATCCGGTGGATTTGATGAGTGATTTTGCGAGGGGGGCAAGTCGGGGGTTTGCGGCCCGCGATCGCAGTGAGTATGAGTTTTATCGCATGGATACGGATGCGATGGCAGCGATCGCGATCGCCTTTGAAGTGGTTTGATAGACTGCTCGCGCTCAAGCAGCGGTTCCGCCCAGTCCGTCAGGGATTAAACGCCCCGCCTCAGAGCGAAAACCCGTTAAAACGGGTTTCACAGTGTGCTTCAGCCCACTTTCGCTCTGAGCCAAGAACTTCAGTTTTGGGCGGTTGTGGCTGAAACGCTTCAACAATTTTCCTGCCAAATTGCGAAAACGGGGGTTGAGCGTCCTGTAAATGGGTAATTGTAGGGGCTGGGTCTCCCTGCCCGATTGTTGTTTTTTGAGGAGGTTTGACGGTATGCGATTATCAACAACGCTGTGGAGCGGCTTGGTGGCGGGGGTTTTGCTGGTGGGGTTGCCCGGTGGGGTGAGTACCAACTCAATGAATGAGTTGGTTAGGATTTGAGAGTGGAATTGATAGGAGCAATGTGAACAATGCTAGCCGTTAATTTAGATGATGAAGCTGAACAATACTTGATTGAAATTCTCGCTCAGGAGCGTGTTCCTAGTCAGGAGTTGGTGAAAAAGCTCTTAAGAGATTATTTGGCTACCATCAGACCGTCTCAGACTGTTCTAGACAGAATGGAGAATTACAACGCGGCATTATTTGATGGTGAAGTGGATTTATCAGCGCGATCGGTTCGCAAGGGCAAGATTGCGGAACACTTACAGGCCAGACAATCCGCACAGCACGAACCATGAGCAGCCGTTTTGTGTTGGTGGACAGTGGGGTTTTAGTGGCGTTCTATAATCGCCGCGATCGCTATCACAGCCCAGTGGTTGAGTTTCTGGGGCGTTGTACTGAGCAACTCATCACAACGGTTGCTTGTGTAACGGAGGTGATGTGGCTTTTAGCACCGGAGGTTCGGGTGCAGAATCATTTTTTGTCTGCTCTAGAGCAGGGAATTATCCGAGCGGAGCCATTGATTGCAGAGGATTATCGGAGGATTCAGGCGTTAAATCACACCTACCAAGATTTACCGGCCGATTTTGCAGATTTGTCGTTGGTGGCGATTTCGGAGCGATTGAATATTGCTCAGATTGCGACGCTGGATCAGGATTTTGATGTGTATCGGCGTTATCGTCAGGAGTCATTTGTACGGGTGTTTTATCCACAAAAGTAATTAGGAGATTTGATGATATGCGGTTATCAACAACGCTGTGGAGCGGCTTGGTGGCAGGGGTTTTGCTGGTGGGGTTGCCGGTTGGGGTGGTGGGGTTGGATGGGGGTGCGATCGCGCAGACGGTAGAGGAGCGACAAGCCGAGGCAAGCCGTTTGTTTAGAAAAGGGCGTGAACAGCTTGAATTAGGTAATTACCAAACTGCGCTTGAACTATTGCAACAAGCACGTTCAATCTACCAAGAACTTCAGAATGGACGGGCTGTTGCTGGAAGTACTTTGCTTTCAGGGTACGCTTACGCTGGCTTGGGAGAAGTCGAGCGAGCTAGAGAAACTTTTCAATTCTTACTGAATGTTGCTCAGTTGACAGGATTTACACAGCTAGCGCAAGATGCACAACAAGGTTTACGAAGTTTGGAGCAGCCTAACTCTAGAGGTAACGAGCCTAGGCAGGCTGAGACAAATCGTTTGTTTCAGCAGGGAATTCAGCAATTTCAAGCTAGTGAGTTCCGTGCAGCGTTACAGTCCTGGGAACAGTCTCTATCACTACTTCAAGAGGCAAGAAATAAGCAAGGTGAAGCACAAGTCCTAGGTCACATAGGTGTTGCCCTCTATTCTTTGGGTCAATACGAAGAAGCGATTGAATTTTATTCAAGGTCTTTGGCACTCAATCGGGAAATTGGCGATTTCCGAGGAGAAATGTCCTCACTCAATAACTTGGGTTTGGCTTATCACGCAGTAGGGCGATATGAGCAGGCGATTAATCTGTATGAAATCTCTCTAGAAATCGCCCGGCAAATCAGCGACCGTGAGGGTGAGGCTAGCTCTCTTGGAAATCTGGGTATTGCTTACCACTCCTTGAGTCAGTATGAAAAAGCAATTGATTTATATTTAAGAGCTTTATCTATCCAGAAGGCAACGGATGATCAACGAGGACAAGCGAGAACACTAGGTGAGCTAGGTAGGACTTATTACGGGCTAGCTCAATACCGCCGAGCAATTGAGTTTCATCGGGAATCTCTTGAATTAGCACAAGAAAATAATGATCGTCGTGGTGAAGCTGCCTCTTTAGGAAATTTAGGGATCGTACTGTGGTCTATCGGTCAATACGATGCGGCGCTTGAAATTCACCAGCAGCATTTGAATATAGCCCAAGAAATTGGAGATCTTCAGGGACAAGCAAATGCTTTTGGAAACTTAGGCGCTATCCATCATTCTCTCGACCAATATGAGCAAGCCCTTGATTTTTATAATCAGAACTTTGATGTTGTCAAAGCAATGGGGGATCGTAGGAGTGCAGCTATTAGTTTGAATAATATTGGTCTTGTCTATAATGCGATGGGTGAGTACGAACAGGCGATTCAGTCTTATCAAAAATCTTTTGAGATCACAAAAGAAATTGGCGATCGCGATTTAGAATCCATATCCCTGCATAATTTTGGATTGGCTCTTTTTAACCTCGATCGCGCCCCCGAAGCCGAACAACAACTCCTCGCTGCTGCTGAAATCAAGGAATCAATCCGTGCTGATCTCGGCGACAACGACACTAATAAAGTCTCTATCTTCGAGCGACAATCCAACACCTACCGCCTACTCCAACGCGCCCAAGTCGCCCAAAACAAAACGATCGCTGCCCTCGAAACCGCTGAACGCGGTCGCGCCCGTGCCTTCGTCGAACTCCTTCACCGCCGCCTCAACCCCAATGACCCCAACGCCACGATCGCACCCCCCAACCTCGCCAAAATCCAACAAATCGCTAAGGAGCAAAACGCTACCCTCGTCGAATATTCCATCATTGGTGAAGAATCCACCCTCTACATTTGGGTGATCGCCCCCAGCGGTGACATCACCTTTCGCCAAGTTGACCTCACATCCCTCTGGCGTGATAACAATTTACGTCTGGATGATCTCGTAAAATGTACTCGTGATTCCTTGGGCGTGCGAGGTCTAAACCTGCGGACTCTCAACCGCCTCGTTGCCGTCCTGCCCCGTGATGAAAGCAGACGACAATGCTTTGATGATGATTTTCTTCTCCCCAAACTCCACGAACTCCTGATCGCACCCATCGCCGATCTCCTCCCCGAAAACCCCGAAGATCGCGTTGTCTTTGTGCCCCAAAGCTCCCTCTTTCTCGTTCCCTTCCCCGCCCTCATGGATGTCAATGGCGACTATCTGATTGAAAAACACACCATCTTAACCACCCCCTCGATCCAAACCCTCGAACTCACCCGCAGCCAAAAAGAAAACCAAAGCAGCGGCCAAGGGGCGTTAATCGTCGGCAATCCCACCATGCCCAGCCTTGACCATGATTTAGATCCTGACACCGCCCCCGAACCCCTCACCTCCCTCCCCGGAGCCGAAACCGAAGCAATCGAAATCGCCAACCTCCTCAACACCCAAGCCTTCACCGGCAACAGAGCGACAAAATCCGCCATGGTTGCAGAGATGCAAGATGCCGAAATTATTCACCTCGCCACCCATGGATTGCTTGATGATATTCGCGGCATGGGAAGCGCGATCGCCCTCGCCCCCGATGCCAACTTTCAACCCGCACCGGGTACAACCAACGGCCTGCTCACCGCCGAAGAAATTTTCGATATGGATTTAAAAGCGGATTTAGTGGTGCTTTCAGCCTGCGATACGGGGCGGGGGCGAATTACCGGGGATGGCGTGGTGGGGTTGTCGCGATCGTTCGTTTCGGCGGGAGTGCCTAGCGTTTTGGTGTCCCTCTGGCAAGTCCCCGACGCGCCCACGGCGGCATTGATGACCGAATTTTATCAACAGCGGGAGAGCCTCGGCGACAATGCCCAAGCCCTGCGCCAAGCCATGTTAAAAACCATGCAAACCCACCCCGAACCCCGCAACTGGGCAGCGTTCACGCTGATTGGCGAAGCGGATTAAACAGGCTGAAAAAAGTTGTTTGGGCAAAAGTGCGAAAACGTTCGTTTAGCCTCCTGTAAATCAGTAAGGTGATTTAAGCCTCCACAGGAGGAACCAATTTTATGAACGCACTCAAAACAGTTTTGGCCGTTTGTCTTGCTAGCTCCACCGCACTTGTGGCATCAGGTGACGCGATCGCACAAACCCCTGAAACCCCATTCTCAGAACCCACCCACACCTCTACCAACAGCGCCCTCTTGGGGCCAACCCAGGCCACCAACATCTATATGTTTAGCGCCATCGGTGGGTCTAGTGACTTTGACAATCCCGACAGCACCACAGGGCCGATCGTTGCGCTCCCTCAACCGCAGCCGAGCCTTTTTTGGATGACACAATCGGGCAGTGGGCTGTCCGTGCGCAGTGGTTACGATGTCTTGGTTGGGCGCGGTGTCTCGGTTGTTCCGTCGATTTTTCCACAAACCTATCAGTTACCGTCCGGTGTGGGCGGGTTTGGGTCGTCCGCATCATTGCTGCACCAAGGCCCATCGGTGCAGTTCGTGTTTGAATTCTAGGGTCAACCTCCCCGCGCTTAGCCTGGGGTTGACACCCTAGGCGTATTCAACTCAGTCTTGTTCAATGTCATGGCTTATGGATGATCTCAACGCAACCTTGAAACAGCTTGTCGCCCAGGCCTTAGAGTATCCTCCCCAGAGTAATGAACGTCGCCAAACCCTCTATCGGATTTATCAACAGGTCACGCGGTCTGGGAAACTCTGGTGCGATCGCCAACCCTATTACAACGATGCACTTCAGGAAATGTGGGAATATTGCTGCCATCATCTCGAAGACTACGACCCCACCGTTAAACAAGTGATCACCTGGCTCGATGACGAACTCAAACGGCGGCTCAGTCGGTATCGGTATGCTCAACAGCGCAGTGCAACGAAACACGTTCAGGACGTGGAAGGGGGCAGCACAACCTTACCCCCCCTCGCAGAACGCCTCCCCGCGCCCCCCGATGCCCAAGCCAGTCTCGCGATCTGGCAACAAACCCTAGAGTGGGTACAGACTGATCCGGATCATCGTCTGCGGAAACTCTGCTTCCGGAAACGTCCGGAGGGGAACTGTCAACGGCTCTGTCAACGGCGTTTACCACCGGAAGCGACTTGGGGTGAGATTGCGGCTGAGTTGGAGTTAAACGCGGCCGAAGCGAAAGATTTGCCGAAGTGGTATTGCCGCCGCTGCATCCCGATTTTACGGGAATTTGGGGTGGCTCAAGGCTTCCTCGACACCGTTAAAAAATCACAACCACGGAGAACACCTTAATCATGTCTACCATGTCTTGCCCAGAAGAAATAACCCCGGTTATCCCACTCACCGCCGCGATGCAACGCCGGGCTCGACAGTTTGCCGCACAACAGCCGGAGGCAAGCAAAGCGCGTCAAGTGTATTTGAATACGGTGGCGATCGCAGCGGTGGCGAACTTTTTGAAGATTGTCGGCATTGTCAGCCATCCGGAGCAGAGTGATAGTTGGAATCCGGCGGTGCAGTTTGCCACGGAGGGCTGTGACTTGATGCTGGAGAATTTGGGACGGTTGGAATGTCGGGTGATTGAGGCGAGTCCGGAACCCCCGACCGCGATCGCCATTCCCCCGGAAGTTGAGCGCGATCGCCTCGGCTATGTGGTGGTGAAAATTGACTTTTTTACCGATGAGGCCGAATTGCTGGGCTTTGTCCCCCACCTCTCGCACAATCCCCTACCCCTCGCCCAACTGCAACCGATTTCGACCCTGATTGAGTACCTGACCCGCTTAGAAGCCCAGAGCCAGATCAACCTCAGTGCCTGGTTAAACGGTCAAATCACATCGGGCTGGGATGCCCTCGCCGCAGTTGCCGCCCAACTCCAAACCCCTCAATTGGCGTGGCGATTGCAAAGTGATTCTGTGCGCCGAGCGAAACCGCTGGAGTTTGCCTCCGGGATGCGAATTGCCCTCGTGGCGGGGATTCACACCGTTAGTGACCGGCATAAAGCCATCACGGTGGAAATTTATTCGATGGGGGAAAATCCCTATTTACCGCCTCAACTCCAGCTCACGTTGTTAGATGAGGAGGGCAACACCTTGATGGAGGCCCAAGCTCGCGTTGAAAACCAAAATATTCAATTTGAATTTAAGGGTGAGGTGGGCGATCGCTTCATCGTCCAGATCGAATTTGATACGTTTTTTCATCAGGAGCAGTTTTGTATTTGAGGGGGGCGTTCATCTCCTCATCGATGATGCACATCCATCTTTAACACCAGTACCATGGCAAAATTAGCCGTCCTGAAACTTGTGGGTGATTTTGAGCGGGGATTTGACGCGAATTTAGCGATCGCCGCTGAAGGGCAATATCCCACCACCGAAATCACCGGGAGTTTACCCCCCGCGCTCCCCCTGCAAGCCAGTTATCAACAGTGGCGATCGCTCTATCACCGTGCTGTCCTGTTTGACCGGGCGATCACCCCGAAACGCATCACCTACGATGGCTCCCCCGCTGCACGTCAACGGGATTGTCAGGCCGCCGCCCAAGACCTGGATGGTCAACTCAATGACTGGCTCACGGCCAACAGCTTCCGAGCCATTGAGCGCAAATGCCTCGAACTCCTGAGCCCCTCCGATGAAGTGCGTGTGGTCATTCAAAGTGCGTGCCGGGACTTGCTGCGCTTACCCTGGCAGCGCTGGCATTTTATTGATTGTTACCAGAATGTTGAAGTGGCCCTGCGATCTTGCTCCGCAAGGCTAACGCCAACACTCCAGACGGCCACCGTGACCCCGAATCCTCAACCGCGCCGGGGCGATGGAGTGCGGATTCTTTCGATCTTGGGGGATAGTCAGGACATCGAAGTTGAACAAGACCGTCGGCTCCTCGAAACGCTACCGGGCACGGAATTGATGACCCTAGTGGAACCTCAACACCGGGACATTAATGATCACCTCTGGGAACAGCCCTGGGACATCCTTTTTTTTGCCGGTCATGGTCGCACCCAAGGGGATGAAGGGCATCTCTACATCAATCCCAACGAGCATCTAACCCTGAAGGAACTCAAGTATGGCTTACAAAAGGCGATCGCCCAGGGCCTCCAGATTGCGATTTTCAACGCCTGTGATGGGTTAGGCCTCGCGTGGGACTTAGATAGTCTGCCCATTCCTCACCTGATCGTGATGCGAGAACCCGTCCCCGATCGCGTTGCCCAAGCGTTTCTAGACTATTTTTTGCAGAGCTATGCCGCCGGGCAATCGTTTCCCATGGCCGTGCGGGAGGCGCGGGAACGGCTCCAAGGCCTCGAAACAGACTATGTCTGCGCCAGTTGGCTCCCGGTCACGTTTCGGCATCCAGCGATCGCCCCGCCCTCCTGGCACCAGTTAGGGGGTAAACAGCAGCCCGCCCTCCACAGTGGTCTGATCACCCTGGTGTTTACGAATCTCGTCAACTCCACCGTCCTCAAAAATCAGCTCACGGGAGCCGATCGCCCCAGCCGCGATCGCCAATATTTTGAAGATATTTTGCTACCCCACCGCCATCGAGTCGAGGCCCAGCTCTCGCACTGCGGGGGGCGCGTCGTGGAGACCGAAGGGGATTCCTACTTTATCGTCTTTACCAGCGCAGAAGTCGCCCTTCAATGGGCCCTCCAGCTCCAGCAAAGCCACCAAAACGACCCCATTCCCACCCCCCTCGGTAACCTTCAGGTGCGGATCGGAATGCACACCGGGTCACCGTTGCAAGATGGGCCGAAGTTTGTCGGGCAAGAGGTGGACTATGCCGCTCGTGTCAGTGCGCTGGCCAATGGCGAGCAGGTGTTATTGTCGGATGTGACGGCGGCGCTGGTGCGCAGTCGTGCGGGCCAGAGTTTTCGCCTCCATAACCACGGCGATCGCGCTCTCACCGGGATCGGCACTGTCCCCATTTATCAAGCCCTCCTCCCCCAACAGCAGCCCCAAGCCCTTCGAGGCGATGACCTTAACTCACCGCAGCGAGGGGGAACAATAGCCAGCCTTGTCGCCACAGCTTTGGTGGTCGGGTTACGTCTTTTGGGAGCGTTGCAAGGGATGGAGCTTCAGGCGTTTGATACCTTAATGCGATCGCGCCCCGCCGAAGCCCCAGACCCGCGCCTCCTGGTCATCACCGCCACGGAAACCGATTTGCAACAATACGGTGCGCCCTTACCCGATGGGGTGATTGCTGAGGCGATCGCCGCCCTCCAACCCCACAACCCCCGCTTAATCGGCCTGAATCTATTCCGCGATCGCCCCCGCCAACCCGGCACAGACCAACTCCGCGCC
This sequence comes from Spirulina subsalsa CS-330, assembly GCF_028330765.1. GTDB lineage: Bacteria > Cyanobacteriota > Cyanobacteriia > Cyanobacteriales > Spirulinaceae > Spirulina > Spirulina subsalsa_A. Next base: position 18,075 of record NZ_JAQMTY010000286.1, read on the forward strand.
CAACTCCAAGCGGAGAATGCGATCGTCCTCTGTAGTGTCAGCGAAGCCTCCAACCCCAACAAACCCGGCATTGCCCCCCCGCCTAATGTCCCCACCACCGAGCAGGGATTTAGTGATCTCATCGTTGACCCCGATCGAGTCTTGCGGCGGCACTTACTCTTCATACAACCCGAAACAGAAGATGCCTGTCAAACGGAATATGCCTTCAGCACCCGGCTCGCCCTGCGCTATCTCCATTTAGACAACGTTGACATCAAAAACATCACGCCCAATCAGCACCAAGTCGGCCCCGCCATTCTCAATCGTTTAAGCAACCATGCCGGAGCCTATCACCACTTGGATAATCGCGGCTTTCAGCTCATGCTCAACTACCGAGCCGGTGAGGCAGCCCCCATGGTCAAGTTGACGGATCTCCTGGCGGGCAAGGTTGATCCTGACTTGATCGAAGACCGCATCATTTTGTTTGGGATCGTCGCGCCCCTGTCGAATTCAGCCCCCTATTTTTTAACCCCCTACAGCGCCAAAACCCACCCCTACCAAGAAATGCCGGGGATTATGCTCCAGGCCCACATGACCAGCCAGCTTTTGGCGGCAGCGTTGGATGGGCGATCGCTGATCTGGGTGCTGCCGGAATTTGTCGAAATCCTCTGGATCGCGCTCTGGGCTGCGATCGGTGGTTTTGGCGTGGGGCGATTGTCCCACAAGCAGGCAGCGCCATGGGTCTGGGGTGTGGATGTCGCCGCGTCGGGACTCCTTTTGTCCGGACTCTGTTGGCTGGCGTTGCTGCAAGGCGGCTGGTTGCCTTGGGCTCCGGCAGGCATGGCCCTCGCGATCGGTGCAGGCAGTAAGTTGACATCCTCCCCGCTCTAAAGAGACGGGGATTCCCAATCATCACTAATTGGGTTTCTGCTTCATAGCACCAGCCTTGACAGATTTACTCTGCTCAGGTCTTACAGTCGCTCCACAGACTGACACGGCAAGCCCTGCCG
>NZ_JAQMTY010000287.1 GCF_028330765.1 Spirulina subsalsa CS-330
TCACAGGGGCGGCATAGTTTATGAAGGAGAAATCGAAACACAACTAAGTTTTTGTTGTCTGCTGCGGGACATTCAGTGGACGTTAAACAGATGCTTGGGTCGGGGAATCTGGACGGGGTTTCAAGACAGAGATGACTTGAAACTAGACAAACCCAGTGAAACAAGAATCCCCCATTATAATCTTTGATTTAACGGTGGGAGTGTCAACAGTATAGAATATGTGTTGATCGTGGGGGGCGGCGAGAATTGCACAGGGCGACCCTAGCCGCTTAGGATAGAATGTGCTCTCGCCGTGACCTACTGCCATGACCTTAACGCTCTACAATACCCAGACTCGCAGCGAAACCCTGTTTACTCCCCTGGAGCCGGGTGTTGTCACCTTCTATTGTTGTGGGGTGACGGTGTACGATGCCTGCCATTTGGGCCATGGGCGATCGTATATTGTTTGGGATGTGTTGCGGCGATATTTGCAATGGCGAGGCTATCAGGTGCGATATGTGCAAAACTTCACGGATATTGATGACAAGATTTTGAAGCGGGCCCAGCAGGATGGGGTGACGATGCAGGCGGTGAGCGATCGCTACATTGCCGAATATTTCCAAGATATGGATCGCCTCAATATTCTCCGCGCCGATGCCTATCCCCGCGTCACCGAACATATCCCCGAAATTTGCGACCTGATCGCCACCCTGATCGATCGCGGTCTTGCCTACGCTGCCGGGGGGGATGTCTACTACAGCGTTGAGCATTTCCCCAGCTACGGCAAACTCTCGGGCCGTAAGTTGGCCGATCTGCAAGCCGGGGCCGGGGGCCGCGTCAGCAGCGATGAGCAGGGCAAGAAACGCCATCCCTTCGATTTTGCCCTCTGGAAGGCGGCGAAACCCGGCGAACCGTCCTGGGATTCCCCCTGGGGAGCGGGGCGGCCCGGGTGGCATATTGAATGCTCGGCCATGGTGAAATCAATTTTGGCGGACACCATCGACATTCACACGGGCGGCGGTGATCTCATTTTTCCCCACCACGAAAACGAAATCGCCCAATCCGAAGGAGCCACCTCTCAACCCCTGGCCCACTATTGGCTACACAATGGCATGGTGAAAATCGGCGGCGATAAAATGTCGAAATCCCTGCAAAATTTCGTCACGATTCAGAGTTTTCTCAAGCGTTATCCTGACCCGATGGTGTTGCGGTTGTTCGTCCTCCAAGCCCACTATCGTAAACCGTTGGATTTCACCGAGGAGGCGATCGCATCAGCGGAAAATGGCTGGCAAACCCTAAAAGAGGGGCTGCGGTTTGGGCTGGACTATGGCGATCGCTTGGGCTGGGAACATCCCGATCGCCGCGAGACGGAATACACCCACCGCTTCCGCTCGGTGATGGATCAAGACCTGAATACGCCCAATGGCTTGGCAATCTTGTTTGAACTGGCGAAGGAGTTGCGCCGGGTCAAAAATATTCTCGTCCATGGGGGCGAGATGCCGAGTAACGCGGGGGATCTAGAAGCCCAGTGGCATACTTTGGTGGAATTGGCGGGGGTCTTGGGGTTAGATGCCACCTTGATGGATGTTGAGCCGGAGCAGTCATCCGGGTTGAGTGATGGGGAGATTGATGACCTGATTGCCCAACGGACAGCGGCCCGGGCGGCGAAAAATTTTGCCGAGAGCGATCGCATCCGCGACGACCTCAAAGCCCAGGGGATCGTTTTAGTAGACACCCCCAACGGCACAACCTGGCATCGAGACTAATTACGTCGGGGCATGGTAACCATGGCCTCGGCTTTAGCGGTTGAACAAGTCAGGTTAGAACCTGGTTGACTGACAAAATTAGCCAGATCCCGGAAAGCCCTCTCCCTAGCCCTCTCCCTTAGGGAGAGGGAACTGGAAAAATGGATCGGCTCCCCTCGCCCTGTGGGAGAGGGGTTGGGGGTATGGATCGGCTCCCCTCGCCCTGTGGGAGAGGGGTTGGGGGTGAGGGCTAATTTTGTCAGCCAACAGGGTCGGAACCCTGTCAACCCTTTGTTAATACTTGTAACAATTCACGCTTAATCGTCATAAAAATTCCGTTGCCGCCTGAATAAGGAGTAATGTACCCGACTATTTTTTGGGTGGGTTAATCATGTCCAGTGCAACCTGTAGCGGTCACGCCTCCTGTCCGAAGTGCGAAAAATACACCATGATTCGGGAGAGTGAAAAAGTTTGGAAATGCCTCAATTGTGACTTCAAAAAAGACTTTTCACCCCCCAAGCCGAAAGATCCCCCGCCCCTGTTTGCCCTCTTTCTATTAGCGGCTGGGGTCGTCGTATTTTTAAACTTTCTCCACGAAACCCGCGATCATCGTCTGCCCTGCGGTTGCCGATCGCCTCAATCCATCACCCCCCTATCCCTATCCCTCCTCAACAACATCCCTCCTCAACAACAAGGAGGCTTAAGCCCCTTGCCCCCCTGATCTGTCCACAACATTGCCCCATAAACCCCCTAAAATGAAAATTCAGTAGAGTTTTGGGACATATATCCCGTAGGAGCAGCAATCGTGGAATCCCGCTATCAAGCCGATGCGATCGAATCGAAATGGCAACAGTATTGGGTTGAACAGGGGTTAGATCACACATCAACCGACCCCAGCAAACCCAAATTTTACGCCCTGTCCATGTTTCCCTATCCCTCCGGGAATCTGCACATGGGCCATGTGCGCAACTATGTCATTACCGATGTGATCGCCCGGTTGAAGCGGATGCAGGGCTATCGCGTGTTGCATCCGATGGGGTGGGATGCCTTTGGCTTACCGGCGGAAAATGCGGCGATCGATCGCGGCATTCCCCCGGCGGATTGGACGTTGCAGAATATCGCCCAGATGCGCGACCAGTTGAAAGAGTTGGGGCTGTCCATTGATTGGGATCGCGAAGTGGCCACCTGTGCGCCGGACTATTACCGCTGGACGCAATGGCTCTTTTTGCAATTTTTCGAGAGTGGCTTGGCCTATCAAAAAGAAGCGGCGGTGAATTGGGACCCCATCGATCAAACGGTGCTGGCCAATGAACAGGTGGACGCAGACGGCAATTCTTGGCGGTCTGGGGCAAAGGTGGAGCGGAAACTCTTGCGGCAGTGGTTTTTGAAAATTACCGACTATGCCGAGGCGCTGTTACAGGATTTAAATCAGCTCGACGGCTGGCCCGATCGCGTCAAACTGATGCAAGAAAACTGGATCGGGAAATCCGTCGGGGCCTATTTAGAATTTCCCATTGTGGGCAGTGATGAGACGGTGGCGGTGTTCACGACGCGCCCCGATACGGTGTATGGCGTGACCTATGTGGTCTTGGCTCCGGAACATCCCTTAACGCAGCGGGTGACGACGAGCGATCGCGCCGCCGCCGTTGAGGCCTTCATCGCCGACATGGCCAACACCAGCGAACAAGACCGCACCGCCGAAGACCGCCCCAAGCGTGGCATCCCCACCGGGGGCAAGGTGGTTAATCCCTTCACCGGCGAAGAAGTCCCGATTTGGATCGCGGATTATGTGCTCTATGAGTACGGAACCGGGGCCGTGATGGGGGTTCCCGCCCACGATACGCGAGACTTTATCTTTGCAACGCAAAATGAATTACCGATTCAAACCGTGGTGATTCCCGACGGTGGCGACAAGGATGAACCCTTGACCGCAGCCTATACCGAGCCGGGGATCATGGTGAATTCTGGCGCGTTCGACGGTACACCGTCCGTTGAGGGTAAAGCGAAGGTGATCGCCTACGCCGAGGCCCAGGGCTACGGTAAAGCCCGGATTCAATACCGGCTGCGGGATTGGTTGATTTCGCGGCAACGCTATTGGGGCTGTCCGATTCCGGTGATTCACTGCCCCAGTTGTGGAACGGTTCCGGTTCCGGCGGATCAGTTACCCGTGGAATTGCCGCGCCAGGTGGAATTTTCCGGGCGCGGGCCGTCGCCCTTGGCGAAGATTGAAGAGTGGGTGAATGTGCCCTGCCCCAGTTGCGGCGCACCGGCCCAGCGGGAAACCGATACGATGGACACCTTTATTGATTCGTCGTGGTATTTCCTGCGCTATACCGATGCGGGGAATGAGCAGACGGCGTTTAGCTCCGAGGCGGCCAATGATTGGATGGCGGTGGATCAATATGTGGGGGGGATTGAACACGCGATTTTGCACCTGTTGTATTCGCGCTTTTTTACGAAGGTGTTGCGCGATCGCAACTTAATCACCATCAATGAACCCTTCAAACGCCTCCTCACCCAAGGCATGGTGCAGGGTCTCACCTACAAAAACCCCAAAACGGGTAAATACATCCCCTCGGATCTCGTCAACCCCGACGATCCCAAAGATCCAAGCACCGGCGATGCGCTCGAAGTCTTTTACGAAAAAATGTCCAAATCCAAATACAACGGCGTAGACCCCAAGGCCGTTTTGGGCAAATACGGGGCGGATACGGCGAGGATGTTCATCCTCTTTAAAGCACCGCCGGAAAAGGATTTGGAATGGGATGATGCCGATGTTGAGGGGCAATTCCGCTTTTTAAATCGGGTCTGGCGGTTGGTGCAGGACTTCGCCGGAACGAAGACCCAGGCGAGTAGCGGCGAGTTCAGTAAAGCTGAGAAGGAATTACGGCGGGCGATTCATGGTGCGATCGCCGCCATTTCCGAAGACCTCGACGGCGATTATCAATTTAATACCGCCGTCTCCGAATTGATGAAACTCAGCAACGCCCTCAACGATGCCCCCTGTGGCGCATCGCCCGTCTATCGCGAAGGTATTCACACCCTGTTACGCTTGCTCGCCCCCTTCGCCCCCCACCTCGCCGAAGAACTCTGGCACCAGTTGGGGCAATCCGGCTCAATCCATCAACAAACCTGGCCCGCAGCCGATCCCGATGCCTTAACCGTGGACGAAATCCCCCTAGTGGTGCAGGTGATGGGCAAAAAACGGGATCTGATCCAAGTCCCCGCCGGAGCCAGCAAAGCCGAACTCGAAGCCTATGCCCGCGCCTCGGACAAGGTGCAGAGCTATCTCCAAGGCAACGAAATCAAGAAGGTGATTATCGTGCCGGGCAAACTGGTGAATTTCGTGATTGTGCCGCGTTAACGGGTGCAAGGGTGACCGATGCATAAAAACAGGCAAGGGGCTTAAGCCCCTTGTTTTCTTCGGGAGGCCGTGATGTAAAAACAGGCAAGGGGCTTAAGCCCCTTGTTTTCTTCGGGAGGCTGTGCAGCGGTGAGCCTCCACAATCCCGCTTCTGAGTGCGGAGAACCCGCCGCATCTGTCGGTTGTCCGCATCCGGATAATTTGAAACAAATTAGGGGAATTTATTTTTCCTGATGGTCACAAGAAACTCCGTATCAGGAAATAGATACCTGACACGGATGTTAATTATGTACAAGTACATTGTAGTCGTACTTTTGACTATTGTTTCAGTTCCCTTTGCCGGACTGAGTAGTTTCGCTCAAGTCTCTGATCTTGAAACTCAGAATGCTCAACTGGTTTTTGAACCCTCAGAAACGTGTGGTGATCACTGTAGCGATCGCGGCAGTGGCCGTCGCGATCAATACAAAGACACAGCAAACGAAATGAAGGAGCGGGGCAGTGGACGACTGGAACCAGACTCAAAAGATAGCAAATAAGGGCATCAGTTAAACCAATCATCAGGGACACAATTGTGTGTCCCTTTTTCATGGCCCATTGTGACAGGATAAATGGGAGATTTACGATCTTTTTGGCAGGGTAAGGGTGTGGGTAATCACTGTTTTTAAGTGGGTGCGATAGCGTTCCCAGGTGTAGATTTCAGCGCGGCGGCGGGCGGCGCGACCCATGGCGGCTAATTCGTCGGGATGTTCAACGCACCATTGCAGACGAGACGCGATCGCCTCAGCATCACCGGCCGGAATCAGCCAGCCTTCAACGCCATCGGTGAGGATGTCCGCTGCGCCGGAATTGGGGGTGGTGATGATCGGGAGACCGCAGGCCATGGCTTCAAGGAGGACGAGGGCGAGACCTTCGATCAGGGAGGGGAGGACGAAAACGCTGGCGCGGTGGTAGTGGTGGATCAGGTGGTGATGGGGGATGGAGGGGTGGTAGGTGAAGCGATCGCGCTCCGGATCGAGCCAACCGGGGGGGAATTCATTAATCCCGACGAGGTGCAATTCCGCCGCGAGGGGTTGGAGCGATCGCCATGCTTGGATGAGGTAGTGAACCCCTTTGCGCGGGCCAACCCGACCAACAAAGAGAATCCGAACCGGGCGATCGCGCTGGGGGGCTGGATAGAGATAATCCACCGGCGCACCAAAGGGAACGACGCTCACCCGGTCAGGGTCAATCCCGGTGGGGGCGAGGGATTGCTTCACTTGAGTAGACGGGACGATGATGCGATCGGCGTGGTGTAACTCGAAATCCTTGCGGGCCAGTTTGGCGGCGGGTTCATGGAGAGAAAGCAGGGCGGGGGCGAGTTCGGGGAAGCGCTCTGCCTCGGCCTGTTGAATCTGTTGGCTGTGGCGGTAGTAGACAATGGGCAGATCATAAAAGCAGGTGAGGCCGAGGGAAGAGGCGATCGCAAACATCGCCGCCGCCCCATCTTCGTAGGCATAGACCCCCGCCCAGCGGTGCAGATGTTGCCGCGCCACCGCCCGATCCACCCCCCGATAGACCCAATCCGTCAGCCGTTGGGGATTGTAACCGCAGCGTTGGGGCAGTCCCGTGCGCAGGAGCAAAAGCCGCAGGATTTCACGCCAGGGATAGGGATAGAGCGGCACGCCGGGAGGAGTCAACCAAGTGCGGCGGCTCAATTCCCGCTCCAGGGCCGGAGCATACCGGGCTAACCCTTGGGCCCAAGGGTGGTTGGGATTGTAGGCGAGGCTGGTGGCGATCGCCCCCAACTCCCCCAATTCCGCCAGCGCTTGAGCCGCCTGCCGCGCAAAAGGATTACCCGTAGGATGAATCAGACCAATCGGCATAGTTTTGTTGTTGCTCATACCATCGCTGCTGCTCGCGCCAATTCTCCACCCGTTCCAACCAGGGCAACATAAAAATAAACCCGGTGTAAAACCAGTAATACAACGAGAACGTATTATGAAACACCATTTGACTGATAAATAAAATCAAGTGAATTAACGTGCCAGCCAAGGCCAAATCTCGCAAAAATCGCCGTTTTAACGCAAAAAAAGTCAGCAATAATGCACCAATAATCGCCACCCGCATCCCATACCAAAACATAAAGCCAATCGGGCCCAACTCCAGCGCCACCCGCCCCATTTCCGGCTCTAAGTCCACCGGGAGCGGACTCCCCGCCGCTAACCCTAACGCCCCTCGCAACGACAGCCCCCCCACATGAGTGGCCCCCGCCCCATAGCCATCTAATCCCGTCAAACTCACTAAATCAAAGGGCCCCACAAAGCCCAGAAAAATTCGACTGCCTAAATCTGAATTAGACGCAACCCGCGCCCAAAATGCTTCCACCACCGACCGAAAGCCAAACCACAAAATCGGCCCCGCCACCAACGCAAAGGGAATTAAACGACCCGTCCAGATCAACAGATTTTCTGGTTTGTTAATCGCCCGCATCCCAAAATAGCCAATTAAAAATAAAATCGCGGTGATCACGGGGGTGCGTGACCCTGTCATGAAACTATTCAGAATCAGCAGGAAAACGGTGCAATATAAAATCAGTTGCCAACGGCGTGATTTAGGAACCGAAAGCAGTGGGATGATCAGACCGAAACAGGAGGAAAGATAACCTTGATAACTGTTGAGGTAGGAGAATGTGCCAGTAATGCGGACATTGAAAGACCCCCCAAAGCCAAAGGTGGCGATCGGCTCATTGCGCCCTGGAATGTATTGATTGATCGGGCTATCAATGGGGCTGAAAAATTGCACAATGCCGAGAATGCCGACGGGAATAAACATGGCAAGGTGATTGCGCAGAAAAATATAAAGTTCTTCTTCTGAGCGGAATAAGGTCGGCAGCATCCACAGCATGGGGATGTAAAACAGATAGGCTTTAACACCGAATAACCCGACAATGACTGATCCTAAGCGAGGATTGAAGGCTTGAAAAAGACACCAACCAGAGGCGAGGAGGATCAGAATCGTGATGAAATTGTTGCGGAGGGGATGGCGGGGTTCGTCGGGATTGGGATAGAAGTAATAGCGGAGATAGGCCCCGAAAAGAACAAAGTCTTTGAGGAAGTAGAGTGCTTCACTGGCTTGAGGTAACACCCATTTCCGCAATGCTCCATCAAAAATCAAGATAAAAAAGACGGATTTCACCGCTCGTCGCCAATCTCGAAACGAGAAATAGATAATGATAGTTAAGACGATAAAGCCAATCAGCAACGTACCCAATGAAAAGTCCTCCCTGGTGAAAAACAAGCCGTAGGATTCTAATGTTTGACTGACTTCTGGTGGGAAGAAAACAAGTCCAAGGGGTAGATGCGGCATAGTGGGGTTCCCATGAATTAAAGACCAGGATGTCAAATCAAATTAACCATGATTTCACGATTTTATCGACTGGAGCGCCTTGAGGTAGCGGCGGGCAACGGTGTGCTGTTGGTGGGCCTGGAGGTGGGGAGGGAGGTGGGTGTGGTAGTGGTTCCATGGGTCGGGGTGGGTGAGGAGGGTGGTGAGGGCGGTGGCGAGAGCGGCGCGATCGCCGTTCGGAACTGTCACACCCCCAGGGCCGATCGCATCCTTTAACCCGCCCTCTTCTGACCCCACCACGACGCAGCCACAGGCGAGGCCTTCGAGGGCAACGATGCCGAAGGGTTCGGGCCAGCGGGAGGGCACGACAAGGATGCGGTGACGATTGAGTTGGGCGGCGACGGCGGCGGGGGGAAGGGGGCCGGTGAAGGTGAGGCGATCGCTCAATCCTAATCGTTCGCCTTGGGCTGCGAGGGCGGCGCGATCGGGGCCGTCGCCGACGAGGGTTAACTGGGGCAAGAGTCCCGCTGGGGCTAAATCGGCGAGGGCATCGAGGAGGAGGTCTACGCCTTTGTCAGAGACGAACCGCCCGACAAAAATCAGGTCGCGATCGCGCCTCGCGGTGGGATCAATCTGAAAAATATCGTCGGCGTAGGGGTTGCCGATCACGATGGCGGGGCTGGGCAGATGGGCGGCGATCGCCTGACTGGCGGCAATATTCACCGCAGCGAAGCGGGTGGCGAAGCGTTTCAGGTGGTCTTGCCAGGCAGTGCATCCATCGGGGCGACGGTACCAGGTTTGATGACTAATCGCCCAAGGTTTGCCCAGGAGCAGGATCGGCCCCAGCCCTTTTAAACTGACACAAATATGCACGACCCAATCTGCTGCCCCCACCTGTCGCCAGAGTTGGATCGCGCTCGGTTGGCGCAGGACGGTGAAGGGGTGCGATCGCGCCGCCGGATCGGGGGTGTGGCAAAGAACGGTGACGCTTTCCCCTAGGGCCGTCCATTCTGTCGCCAACATCTCGGCAACGGCTTCAACCCCGCCGACGCTGGGGCTAAATTGGGGTGAATAGATCAGAATCTTCAATCCTGGTGCTGGCCTCGGAGCGGTGGGTTTGGATCAGGCTAAGGATGCCCAGTTGCGGAAATATCTTCCTAGTGTATCTTGGATGCGATCGCCCCTTCCTGCCCACCGCCGCACTCCCTGCGCACCCACGCAAACCCCACCCGATCTGAAAAAAACGAGGAGCGATCGCCCCTCGTTTTTGCATCAATGCTTAAGGATATTTCAGGATGATTCCGACAATCGTTTGATCCTTAGCGTTTGATGGACTTCGCCATTTGGCGGAACATATTCATGGTGTTGTCTGAAGCATTCCGACGCGGAGTTTCTGACGATATCGGGGTTGAGGAAGAGGCTTCCGGAGTGGATGCCGTGGGCTGCGATTGATCGGCATCCCGTTTTTCCATGGAGTTGATCTCTGTACTGATTTCAAACCCGCCGCCGTTGCCTTTGCTTTTGGGGAATTTGTGGGTGACTTTGTTGGGAGTCCGCATATATTCGATGTCGCCGAAGGTTTTCGCGTCATCGGGATCGAGGAAAAAAGCGCCTTTTTTTGCCATGGTTCAAAGGGTGAGCGATATGTTGCAATTGATTACGAGTTATTAATAATCCTAATGTATTTTGTGAAAAAATGTAACGAAAGATGGGGTGACTTCAAAAAAATCGGGCTTGCTGTGGTCTGAAAAGCCCGGTACAAGCACGATAGCAATCCTCAATCAGATCAGGACAGGCAAGGGGCTGAAGCCCCTTGTTTCTCAAGGCTGAGGAGTTCAAACTCAAAGAGGATTGCTAGATACAGGGGGTCAAGACTCTAGATCTTCGGTGCGATCGCGATCAATCCATTCTGAGAGGTCGCGGGCGATCGCATACCGTAGCTCAATCGGCGCTAAGAATACCGTGATCGATGCCGGTGGTTCCGCTGCTTCAGTGCTGTCGTCCATGGCTTGAAAGGGATCATCCGTGCGGCGATAGACATAGATCGACTGTTCATCAAAACTCAACTGCCCCAACACCAGCACCATCGGCACGATTTCCCCGCGACGATCGACGGTAATCGCAGCTATCGGTTCATCAAGGCCGTATTCCCCTAAATCCTCTGGGGCGACTTCGAGTTGCTGTTGACGCTGACCCTCGGTGAGGATGTTGGTTAAAAACGAAACCGTGGCGGCGTTGGCGATCGCCCGTTCCGGCTCCGTCATCCGCCAGAGATTTTGCGTCCGGGACTGCTGTAGGACGATGTGATCGTCCGGCGTGGTCACAATAATGCGACGAATTTGGGCGACCTCTAAGTCCGGAAAAAGGCGCGATCGCGCCGCGTCCTGTCGCCGTTGTTGCTGAGGGATGACCCCCTCAACCACATACACCACGCCACCCAAAACCAAAGCCGTCAGCACCAACGCCCAAGTCGTGCGGGAAAAATGCAGAGAAAACACAATGATTTTATTGATCTCAGTGAATCTAGTTCAGAACTCAGCGACCCTTAGCACCCTCGATACTTAGCCCCGTGGGGACGACTCTCCTCGGAACAGGTTAGGCAGGTTGATTATCCCCCCCCAAAGCATAGAGGATCGCCATCCGCACCGCTACCCCGCTGGTCACCTGCTGCGACACTAAACTCACAGCCGGATCATCCATTACCTCAGAACTCAACTCCACGCCCCGATTCACCGGGCCGGGATGGAGCACTTTCACCGTCGGGCGGCAGAGTTGGAGGCGATCGCGTGTAATCCCATAGACGCGGTGATATTCCCGCACGGTTGGTAACAAATGCTGCGCCATCCGCTCCCGCTGCAACCGGAGCGCCATCACAAAATCCGCATCCCGCAACGCCGGTTCGAGTTCCCAATGCACCTGCACCGGAGCCAACCGCGCAAACCCTTGGGGCAACAACGTCGGCGGCCCGGCGAGATGCACCTCCGCCCCCGCTGCGGTCAAGCTCCACACATTCGATCGCGCCACCCGCGAATGCAGAATATCCCCGACGATCGCCACCTTTTTCCCCGCTAAGAGCTTCAATCGCGGCGTTTCCTCATCCAGCGTCGTGCAGAGGGTGAACAGATCGAGCAAGCCTTGGGACGGGTGCTCATGTTGACCATCGCCGGCATTGAGCACCCGCACCCCGGATTGAATCCGGTCGAGTTCGGTGGCGATCGCCTGGGGGACACCGGCCTGCTGATGCCGAATCACCATAATATTTGCCCCCATGGCTAGATAGGTTTTCGCCGTGTCGAGAATCGTTTCGCCTTTGGTGAGGGACGAGGTTCCGGGCGCAAAATTGAGAATATCCGCCGAAAGCCGTTTCGCCGCCAGTTCAAAACTGCTGCGGGTGCGGGTCGAGGGTTCAAAAAATAAATTCGCCACCACCTGACCCTGCAAGGCGGGGACTTTTTTCGTCCGTCCGGCCAAAACAGCGCGAAAGCTCGCCGCCGTCTGGAGGATGGCATCGTATTCTGAGGCAGTAAAATCTGCCAAACCGAGGACATGGCGACGAGTCCAAACTAACGTAGCGGGCATAACAGGCGAAAAAAGGGGCAACGCTAACCTATCACTCTTTTGAGGTCACTGTCTGCGGTATGGTGCTCGGATTGCGATCGCCCATCCTCAACTAAGGACAGCGGGGAATCTCAACCACAAACTCCGATCCCTGCCCCGGTGTGGAATGGCAGGTTGACATACTCCCCCACTAAACCCTACGGGCTATAGTGGGGGATTCTGAACCGCCAGTTACCTGACCATTTATCCACTCAAACAACGAGAGTTGCAGAGGGTTGCTAGGCTCAACGACTAACGCCATTGATTTATCCTGATTTCTCAAATCTGTTAATTCAGATTTAGCCGTAACTTTCTGATTATCCACCA
>NZ_JAQMTY010000288.1 GCF_028330765.1 Spirulina subsalsa CS-330
AGGATAAATCAATGGCGTTAGTCGTTGAGCCTAGCAACCCTCTGCAACTCTCGTTGTTTGAGTGGATAAATGGTCAGGTAACTGGCTGTTCAGAATCTCCCACTATAGCCCGTAGGGTTTAGTGGGGGAGTATGTCAACGATGCGATCGCGAGGTTGAGGTGATGAATCTCCCCGCAACGTTATCCGGGGAAACGGTGCTACCGGGGTTGAGTATGACGTTGGAATGAGCCGATTTGGAGCGTCGTCACAATACCAAATCATCCAATTCGGCGTAGTCGGGAAGGGTGCGATCGCTGGGTTTGCCGTGGTGGAGGACGAGGCGATCGTGTTGCGATCGCGCCAACAATTCGCTATACCGACGGGCCGTAAAAATCACCAAATCCGCCGAGCGCCCCGGTTCTAAGCGGTTTGTGCCTAACCCTAAACTCTGGGAAGGCTGATCATTCACCGTCTGAATCCAATCGCCATAGGGATAGTCCAGATGGGCGATGCGCACCGACTGCGTCCAGACTTCGAGCATATCGTGATCCCCAAAGCCATAGAAGGGGTCGCGGCAATTGTCGCTGGCGAATGATAGTGCAATCCCGGCTTGGCGGGCTTCGTGGGCCAATGTCACCCCACGCCAGCGGGGGGTTGTGCCATCGGTGCGGCGATCCTGGAGGAACAGATTACACATCGGCAAGCTGACCAGATCAATCCCGGCATCGCGCACAAGATTAAGGGTTATTTCAACCTCGTTGGGGGGCTGCATCGCGAGGCTACAGCAATGGCCGCAGAGAATGTGACCCTGGAACCGATGGCGCAGGGCGGCTTGGGCAACGTGCCGCAAACTCATGGATGCGGGGTCTTTGGTTTCGTCAACGTGAAAATCTAACTGTTGGATCTGGCGATCGCTGGCCAGTTGAAAGACAGTATCGAGGTGGGCATCAAGATCGGGATGGGGATAGATCACAGCCCCTAAGACTGCGCCCAAGTCGGCAATTTGATCCGCGACGGCTACCCCGGTTGGAGTGCGGAAATCCTCTAGGCCGATGAGGGAAACGAGTTGCAGGGTGATGCGATCGCGCCATGCCTCCCGCAGTTGGGCCGCAACGGGTAAGCTGATCGCCGCCTGACCCCCGCCACAGTCGATATGGGTGCGGATTGCCGTCGTGCCGTGGGCCTCGCTACAGCGCAGCCCGAATTCCATCCGTCGCCGCACATCCTCGCGATGCCAATGGGTGGCGGCATCGGTGCGGGTGGCATGGAGGGCGCTGGTAAATGTGCCGTCGGGATTGGGCGATCGCTCCCAAATATGGCCCTTGTCGAGGTGGGTATGGCTATCCACAAACCCCGGTAACACCATGCGCCGCTCTAGATCCACTGTGGGCAAAGGATCAGAGGGAAGCACGGCGGCGGGTTGGAGGGCGACCAGTTGACCATCGGCAATGCAGAGATTGACGAGGGTTAAGCCAGTGCGATCGCCCCCATCGGGCCAATGGGCCGGGAGCAGTGTGACCGGACAATGGGCATTGAGCAGCCAGTACCGGTCATGGTGAAGCACCGCAGGATTAAGCATAGTAGGTGAGATCTCGATGGGGTTCCTAGGGTGACGATGAACGGGATGGAACCGGGAGGGTTGCAGAGGTTGGTGGGCTGACGGAGGGATTTAACGCCGCGATTAACTGTGCTTCACACCAGGCCAAGCCTTGATTGAGGGTGGTGAATTGTTGACAGGTGGCGCTAGAGTCGAGCGCGTCGCCCCGTTGTAGCACGGTGACGAGGTCATCGGTGAGACCAAGATAGACTAAACGGATGTCCTGCTGGGTGGCGAGTTTGCGGATTTTGGTGAAATTGAGCGTCGCTGAGGAATCAATGCCGCTGACGAGGTGAAAATCGAGGACAAGGTAGCGTAGGGGTGGGGTCTGCTCAAGGCGATCGCGCACTGCTTCTAACAAATGATTGGCCCGGCCGAAAAAGATAAAGCCATGGAGTTGCAAAATATGGATGGCTTCACCGTGACGATCGAGAATTTCCTGTTCCTCTGGGGTGCGGGCGATCGCGCTTTGTTGATGAATCCCGGAAAATTGATCACGGGTGGCATGAATCCGACTGTAGTTCACCACAAACAGCACCACCGACATCACCAACCCCACGAGCACCCCTTGCAGAAAGCCCACATGATTAATCACTACCATGATCAAGAGGATGGTTAAATAATCCGCCAAGGGAAGTTTAAACGCCGATTTGTAGATCCATTGAATGAGTAAATCAATGCCCAAATAGAGAAGCAAACTACCGAGAATGGGTTTCGGAAAATAGGCGAGAAAGTCTGAGCCTAAAATGAGGACGAGGAGACAGGGAACCGTTTTAAAGACCCCGGCTAAACGATGATTGGCCTGCATTTTATGCACCAGCAAGGTGCTAGGCAGGGCTTGATTCCCGGCCATGCCACAGCCTAGCCCGGCGGCAAGGTTGGCTAACCCCACGGCTTGGAGTTCTTGGTTGATGTCAATGTCTTTTTCGACGGCTAACTCAATGCCGTTGTTGGTGAGCACTAGAGACAGCAAACTAATAAACATCAGAGTTGCGATCGCGCCCCCTTGCCCTACAATCACCCCCCAATCCACCTGCTGTAACTCTTGCCAACCCAGAGGATGCCACAGCCCCCCTTGGGACGAGGATTGCAACAACCAACCCGCCTCGCGGGCCACATCAACCGGCGTTTGCGTCACCCACAGCGCCCCGTAGAACGTCAGCAACATCAACACCAAACTCCCCGGCAAAATCAGGTAATGGCCAATCTGTTTCGTGACCCCCAGCAAGGCCACGCCGAGGAACACCCCCACCCCCCAATGCCAGGCCAGGGTTGGCTGGATTAGTTGGGGCAGCGTCGCCAGCGTCACCGGGAGATCACTCATCACCTGCACACCCCCCCGCACCAGGAGCAACCCCGTCCCCGCCATGAACCCCCCCACCACGGGATAGGGGATAAAGCTCACGGCTTGGCCAAGTTTCAACCGCCCCAGGATGCATAAAAAGAGGCCCGTACAGAGGGAGCCAATGGCGATCGCCGCCACCACCGTCAGCACCATAATTTGGGGATCGCCTGCTGCCATTTGCGCAGCGATCGCCGCCGCCATCACCGCGAGCACGGCCGTCGGTGCGGCGAGGGGCGTGGCGATCATCCCCGGCAGGGAACTAAACAGGGCCACCATAATACTGATAGCGGCGGTGCTAAAAATGGCGATCCCAACACCCACATTCAGGTACGGGGTCAACGTCCCTGAAAAAATGAGGGCGGCGTAGGAAATGCCGCGAATAATGCCAATCATGCCGGTGACACCGCCCGCGATCGCACTCGATAGCAGATGTTTGGGGCGTAGCTCTGTGGCGATCGGGGCCGGTAAAGACCAAGAAGAGGAAGGCGAAGTCATTAATCTGACAGGTGCTGATAGCGATTGTAAACAGAAGATGTGTTGCGGTGGGACGGTGTCGCCACCATCACCCGAGGAATAGCTTGGAAGGCTGTTTTTAGGGTGTCTAGTCCTGATTCTAGTCCATTGATTTGCTCTGAAAAGGTAGCCAATTGTGCTAACTGGGCGGTGAGTTCGGCATAGTTTTGTTGCGTTTTATGATGATTTTGATCGGAGTCTACTTGATATTGGTGCAGGGTTTGGGTGAGGGCGGCCTGTTGCTCATTGAGGACAGTTTGAGCCTGTTGACTGTGGGCTTGGTGGTCGTGAAACTGCGATCGCACCTGATCGAGTTGAGCGTGTAACTGCGTCAATTGCGCCTGAAGAGTTCCCCGAATCTGATCAAGCTGTGGGGCTATGTCCTGAAACTGCTGCTGCTGGGCGGTGAGAGCCTGCTGGATCATGACCTGCTGCTGCTCTAGGCGGTGTTCCGTTTGTCGCAGGGTTTCGGGTAGATGGGTGGTGATGCTTTGGATTTGGTGTTGGAGGTCGGTCTGTTGCTGGTGCAGTTGATTGAGGTGGGTGCTGGTTTGGGTCAGTTGGCGCAGCAGGGCAGCCGGGCCATGGTGAGGATCGCGGGCTTGGGCGGTGAGCGGTTCCACTTGACCTTGGAGGGTTTGGATCTGGGCGGTGAGGGACTGAAGTTCGGTGGTAGTTTGGGTTTGGTGGGTATTCACCTGACTAAAACGCCGCTGGTGATCGTGCAGTTGGGTGTTGTGGTCTTGGGCTTGTTGCGCGAGGATGTCCAATTGAGGCGCGATCGCCGCCCCTTGTGCTTCAACCGCTTCAACCTTCCCTTGCAGATGCTGGATCGTCTCAGTAAGCTGCTCCAGGGCTTGGGCTTGATGCTCCTGCTGCTGATGGAACTCGTGGCGAAGCTGCTCCAGGGCTTGGGCTTGATGCTCTTGCTGCTGATGGAACTCGTGGTGAAGCTGCTCCAGGGCTTGGCGTTGCTCCATCGCTTGGGCCGTGACGGCTTGGTCTATTTGCTCCTGTACCTCCATCGTATTCAGCATCTGTTCAACATGGCTCAGGCGTTGGCTCACTTGGCTGAGAGTCGCCTCGAATGGAGCCATGGGATCAGGCTGTTGGGCGACGGGTTCGGGCTGGATCTGGGCCTTGAACAGCGATCGCAGTTCCTCTAATTCCTGCTGGAGAGAGGCGATCGCCGCCAAGGGCAGATCCGGGGCAGACTCAGGCGCGATCGCCCGCTGCCATTCCGGCAGTTGCGCTTCACCCTCCCGCTGCGCCGTCAAGCGTTGCACCTCAGCCCGCAATTGCGACAGTTGAAAAAGAAGATGCGATCGTTCTTGATCCGCCTGGGTGAGACACCCCATGATCCACTCCATCGCCTCCGACAACGGCTCCTCCGACGGCAACTGCGCCACCGGCCCAGACGCTTTCGGCGACAACTGCGCCACCGTCGGTTCAGGCTCAGGCAATGATTGCGCTGCTTGGAGTTCTGCAATCCGTCGTTTTTGATGCTGAACCGTTGTCCACATATGCCGGGCCCACGCCTCAAACTGCATCAATGCAGTCCCAGAGAGTTTATGTTCCAGTCGCACCGGCCCCAGACGAGAGAACCCAGAATTGGACAGTTGCCAACCGCAGACATGGCAACGCTCTACCCTGCCCCTGAGGTATTGAGCTTGACACACCGGACATTCCGCCATTTTGTCTTCTCTCCCGCATTCAAGTCATGCTTCAGCACTCAAGTCAACAATTGACCGTATCTAGACCAAGATATTTAAGTACAAATTGGCCCTCTAGTGTACCGTGATTTCCCCGTCAACCCAGGCAGTCAATAAATTTCTGTGAAGCCGGTTTAATTGAACCCTAATCGTGTTTCAACTGGGTCTTCTTTCCCGTTCAACTGGATTACATGGGTGCATCCCAGTTATGCAATCTCTCACCCAACCCTCTCCCGCAGGAGAGGGCTTTTGGCTCCTTTCTCCTGGGGGAGAAGGGCTGGGGATGAGGATGCTCCCTGGCGAGCTATGGGAATCTGCAAAGGTGGGATGCACCCGATTACCTCTACAGCAATTCAAAATATTTCTAGTGCATTTCCGCTCCATCGGCTCCCAAAAATGGGACGATAATGGGGGGCATTCTCTAAGTACTAGACATACTTCACCGGGCGATCGACCCGGCTAAAGAGAAAAAGTCCCCCCATTCCATCGCTCTACAATGAGGCGAAAACGTGTTAAATCCCGGTCAACAACTCTATACCAAGCTACGCCACGAAGTAGCAGAAACGGGTGTCTTCAAACCCGACTGGAAGCATCTCTTGCGCCGTCTCACACTGTACGGCACGTTGCATATCCTATCGTATCTCGGTCTATTCTTCTGTGCAGATAGTGGGTGGCGTTGGGCCGCCATTATCGGCTTGACAATCAGCAATCTTCAGTTTTATTTCCTTAGTCATGATGCCGGACATTATTCCCTCTCCCGCCATCGTAACGTGAATCTCTGGCTCGGTGAAATTGGTGATACGTTCATCGCTGGCGGTAGTTTTCGCTTCTGGCAATACAAGCACAACTTGCACCATCGCTACTGTAATGATGAAGCCTTAGATCCGGATATGAAAGGGGATTTCATCAAATTCTATGTTGATGATCCCACTGAGCGTCCGGCCTGGATTCGCTGGATGGTGCGGCAACAGTCCTATTTGCTGTGGGTGTTGGCGATGTTTCATAACTTTGAGTTCCAGCGCATTAGTTGGATTTACATGCTCAAAAATCCCAAGCAATGCCGCATTGAATTTTTGCTTGTCCCGCTTCATTTTGTGGTGTATTTAATCATCCCGATCGCGCTGCTGGGTTGGCCGATGGCTTTGGTCAATTATGGAATTGTGACGATGATGTCCGGTTTGATCTTGGCGAAACTCTTTGCGGTGAATCACATTGGGATGCCGTCGGTATCGGGTGACCATGGCATGTCGTTTATTGAGCAACAAGTTGTGACATCCCGCAATGTGATGATTCCGCGTTGGTTGGACGATTACTTTGGGGGATTGAATTACCAAATTGAGCATCATTTATTCCCCTGGATTCCGATTAGTCGCTATCGCCAGATTAGCCCTCTGGTGAAGTCATTTTGCCAGCAACATGCGATCGCCTATGTCGAAGAAGACCTGATCGCCTCCCTGCGCAGTGTGACCCGCCATCTCGATCGGGTGGGACAAACGGAACGTTAAGGCCCAGGGGAATCGGACGATTTTCACCGCCCCGGCCCTTTGGCTGGGGCGGTCTGTTGTGGGGCGATCAAGATCCGCCCGGGTTGTTCTACGATGTGGGACGATGGCCGGATAATGGTCTGGATTATGTAATCTCCAAAAATTCATCCCCCATGCTGTCTGATCTGCCCCCCCTGACGACCCAAACCATTTGGGACATTATTAATGATGTGGTCGATGATGCGATCGCCAATCAACTGGTCTGGCAAGCCCTCGGCTATCGCTATGATCCTGACCGCCAAGCGTGGAACACCGAGGCGGTTGACCCCAGTTGGCGCGACGACTACCCCGAACCGCCGGACTTCATCGCCCATCGTCCCCCCACCGTCAAACTCACCCGCTCCATCCCCCAACCCGATAAACAATTACTGAAAGAGGAGTTGGGGTTTAAGGGCTACAAGCTCGGAGAATTTGGCCCGCGCCAAACCCGCCGCGCCACCCTTGCCAACTGGTTGCTGAGTTACCGGAAACAACAAGCCGAAGCGGAATAACAGGATGCAGCAATCGAGGCCCTGCGGGGTCTTTGCTGCGATCGCCATTGCACAATTTTCAGACAACTCGTAGCCAATCAGACAAGACGAAATTCGGATCATGCGCTACGGTGCAACTATTGTTACACCCTGAGCACCCTCCAGACCGGTCTAGTGGGTTGGTGCAAACGTTCGTTATTTTATGAAACCGAGATTATGGTGACTGTTGCCACAAAACCATCCATCCAGTTAGTTGAATCTGCAACCCATGAGTTACTCGCATGGGCCAACGCAGTTGATCATTCCTCCCTCACCATCTTTGAAAAAGGCTTAAAACTTGCCACTCGTCTCGGTGCGCATTATCGAGAGGATGGACTCGTGGAAATTGGCTTTTGGACACCGCAACTGATGGCCCAAGTGATGCGGAAACTCGAAATCTACTTTGAAGTCCTCACCCCGATCAGTCCCATTGATGTCAGTGTGCCGGAACAGGTGGTGCAATTTCGGCGCGATCGCCTCAACCTGATGCCGCAGGGCGAATTTCACTGGGGTGTGATTGAAGGGATGACCCCCGGCAACCAGGATCAAATCGGCTCGTTTTATTGGTTACGCTACATCGATCAAAACGAACAACTCCAAGCCATCCGTGATCCCCTGGCCCATTCACTCCCCTACGGTATCTTCGCCCCGGCGGAACTCTACGATGTCAACGCCTTACAGCGCGATCGCACCGACCTCGACTATATTCGGCGCACCAGCGCCTCCTCCCTCCCCGAAAGCGAAGGCATCCACCTCTCCGCCGGAACCAACCGCATTCCCCGCGTCCGCGCCCCCCGCAACATCCTCCAATTGCACATCGGCACCGCCTCCCAAGAAGGCACCTTCGCCGGACTCACCCGCATCTACCAAACCATCTCCGACAAACTCGCCCAAGGGGAAACCCTCTCCCCCGTCGAAGAAGCCTACGTGGGCTATGATGCGGTGCAATTTTTACCCACCGAACCCACCATCGAATACCGTGACGAATACAGCCCCGAAAGTGAATTTTTCTCCTTCCTTGGCGAAGACGATGGCATCATCGACATCGAACTGACCAAACCCAACACCCAAGATTGGGGCTACGATGTCCCGATTCTGGGATCTAGCACCACCAACGCCGCCCTCCTCAGCAGCCTCCGCCCCAATGAAGTGATTGACTTGATCAGCACGCTGCATAACTTTTCCACGGGGCCCATTCAGGTGATTTATGACCTGGTGTACGGCCATGCTGACAACCAATCGGAATTGCTGCTGCCCCATCAGTTCCTCAAAGGCCCCAATATGTACGGGCAAGATCTTAACCATCAACTCCCGATGGTGCGGGCGATTTTCCTGGAAATGCAGCGCCGCAAGATTAACACCGGAGCCGATGGGATTCGGGTGGATGGGGGTCAGGATTTCCGCTTCTTTAATCCCCTGTCGGGGCGGGTTGAATATGATGATGCCTACTTGCTCGCCATGAGTGATTTGGTTCAGGAAATCGAAGGGTGTCAACGACTGCTCTTCACGATCTATGAAGATGGACGACCCTGGCCCCAAGAAGGCTGGGAAGAGATTTCCACCTATCGAGAACTCGTGGAGTTAAAACCGGAGGCTTACCAATGGGGGCCGTTGATTTTTGCCCACAATACGCCGACGCTCAATCATGTCTGGGAAAAAAAATGGCGGCGCGTGTGTGAGGTGATGTACGAAGGCGATCGCTGGATTACCGGCTGCGCCAACCACGACACCGTCCGGCGCGGTAATCAAGTGGACACCAATGCCGATATCAACTGGAATTTAGGTAAAACCCTGCCGGAAGTGCTACGCAAAGCCTACGACAATCCCGCCGTGACCCTGTGGGTCTACGGGTTTAGTCCGGGGTTGCCGATGGACTTTATCAACGCCACCCTGCACGCTCCCTGGATGTTCTTTCGGAATACCGACGAACGCTACGGGGTGAAGGTGGTGTCGGAAGAGGCGGGCTTTTTAGATTGGCAGGTGACCCCGGATCTGTTCAAGCGCAAACATGCGTTTCGTCGTCTCAAGTCCTTGGGCTTTAAGCATATTGAAGAATTGCGCGAGTTTAGCCAAGCGCTCAATACGGTCATGGAGGAAAAAGACTACAACATTTCTGAAGTGGTCGAGGCCATTCGCCTCTGTGTGGAAGGGCGCGGTGACAGTTGCGAGATGCCTAAAATCAGAGGGTTACGCCGTCCGGGGATGTTGCGTTTTCTCAGTAAGATGGATCTCGATCGCCTCAAGCAGTTTGCCCGCTGGTTTATGGAAGATTGCTATGAGGTGTGTAATGTCAGCCATTATCCCCGGATGGTGAATGCGGCACAGACTTCCCATAATCTCAGTCTCCGCCAGTTCCGCCATCGCTATCCCTGGCTGCGTCATAACCTGTCGGGGACGGATCGGTTTAATAAGATGAGCAGCGAGAAAACGACGGTATTCTATGGGGTGCGGAGCAATCCGGAACGCCCGGATGAGCAGATCGCGATGGTGGCTCATATGGGGGGCAGTTCGACACAGATTAAGCTGGGCGACTTGCTGCAATTGGAGGGCAAGGATTGGGAGATGGCGATCGCATCTCCCGGCCTAGAGATTAAGAACCTCGATGCCTTTGAGTTACAGGATACCCAAGGGGTCTTACTCACCCAAAAAGAGATCACTTAATACCAATTTTCTAAAGGGGAACTCCATAGAACGTGATGCAGGCAAGGGGCTTAAGCCCCTTGTTCCGTAGCCTGAAGGCAAGGGGCTTAAGCCCCTTGTTCCGTAGCCTGAATTTTGAGCGTTGGTATAAGCGATCATGGCAGGATTACTCGCCGTAGCGATCGCTCAACTCCGTCACCCAGGTTAAGGCGTGGGCGGCGCGGCTGAATTGGTCGGGAAACTGCTCCTCAAGGCGTTGGGCAATGTCCCCCAAACTGTCCCCCGCCGCCATGCCTGCGAGAGCCACCTGGGCCATCTGTCCCGCTCGGCTGAGGCTGGGGCGATGGGTGTGGCGACGTTTGGCGAGGCTGGCGGGGTTGATGGGGTCAGCGTTGAAGGTGGATTGACGAAACGTGGTGCGGCGATCGCCCCGCGTTAGGGTGCTGTGCCATTGCCAGAGGTAGCGTTGATTGACGAGATTGGCGCGGAGGTGGAGGGTGATGCGATCGCCCCGTTGCAAGTCCAGCGGTTCCGGCCAGGGAAAAAAGGCCTGACCATAGATCAACAGCGGTTGATCGGGCCCATTACTAAACCCCACCTCCGCCCATAGGGTCGTATCAAACCACAGTCCCACCCCATGACAGCGGCAATCCGTGGCAATGTCCCACTGTAGATCCCCCTGAACATCGGGGCTGTGGCGTTGGGGATAGTCCAGCGTCGCCCACTGTTGGGGGGGGACAAGGCAATCCTCCGGACGTAACCGCACCTTGCGCCAGCGGTTCGTGACGTAGGGGTGAGCGGCGGAAAAATCAAACCCGTAGGGCTGACTCTGCCAGGGCTGGTGATAATGCTGGTCGTAGATATCCGGGAGATGCACCAACGTCGCCCAGAGCCGATCCGCTTGGGGAATCAAGACCCCACCCGGTGCGAGGTGGCGATCGCGCACCTCGATGATTGTCGCCAAATGCGATCCAAACAGCGGCAACACCCCCCGCAGATCCGACACCACCACGTCGATCGGTTCTGAAAAATGGAGCGATCGCACATCCGCCTGATGGTATTCAATCACCGACCCATAGCCATTGGCCTCGGTAATTTGCCGGGCGATTTCCACCACTCCATCGGGTTCCACCCCATAGACCCGCCGCGCCCCCAACTGCGCCGCCATCAAACTATGAATCCCCGTCCCCGTGCCAATATCGAGAACAACCATACCGGGTTGAATCACAGCACTCAAGGCCTGATGGTAGGGAACCATCCGCCCCGCATCCATCATCATTTCGCCGTAGCCAAAAATGCTATACATGAAACCAGATATAACATGATTCCGTCGTTAAATCGGGTCTGAATCATGCCCTGGCTGATCCTGCACCATTCCCCCTTGTTCTGTTGCCTAATCCTCTATGACTCGCCTGTACGAACTCTTTCTCAAAGGGGGGCCAGTAATGTACCCCCTGCTGGTGTTATCGGTTTTCACTCTCTCCTGTGCGCTGGATCGGGTGTGGTTTTGGCTGCGGTTGTTACGCCAAGAGGATCAGGTGGCGCAGCGGATTTTAAAAACGGCGGCGGTGGATTTTAAGGAGGCGAAGGCGATCGCCCAGCGTTCCGATCACCTCCCCCTCGGTCGGTTTCTCCTCGCGCCGCTCCTGCTCAATCGCCCCAGCCCAGAAACCTTTCGCCTCGCCTTAGAAGCCGCTGGCGATAAGGAATTCATCAAAATGCGTCAGGGGGAAAAGTTCCTCGAAACCGTGGTGGCTGTTGCGCCGCTGTTGGGGCTGTTGGGGACGGTGACGGGGTTGATTACGACCTTTAATAACCTCAACATTGGCGGTGGGGGCAGTGCTGCCGAAGCCTCCCAAGCAGCGGTAGGGATTGGGGAAGCGTTGATCACCACAGCAGCGGGGATGATTGTGGCGATCGCTGCCCTGTTGGTGTTGCGGATTATGGTGTCGCTCCAAACCCAGCAAATGGACTATTTTGCCGCCGTGGGTAGCGAGTTGGAATTGCTCTATCGTCAAGTCTGGGAATTGCCGGGGGAGAGGGTGCGATCGCACCTCCCCCCCACCCCCTCATCCGAAGAATTGTCCACCCCCACCCCCAATCGAACCTGAAAACGCTAGTCTAGAGAGAATGTATTCTTGACCCGTAAAGACCCGGTATTGCCATGACCCGCCGTAGCCGTCCCACCTACGATCGCCCCCCCCAACGGAACTACGACCGCCCCCCTGCGGGCCGTCCCGGCGGCGGTGGTGGCGGCAACAAAAAATTTTTCCAGAACTTCAACTACGGCACCGTCGCCCTGCTCGGAGGGGTGTTTATCCTGGGGATTGGGGCCGGGATGGCGTTGAGCCTCTCCCCCGGTGACAATATCGCCAACGTGGCATCCCGTGAAGTGATCGATCGCAGCGCCCCCAACGCCGACATTTGCCTGCAATACGGCGCGAGTGCGATCGTCACCGACATGCGCGTCTTTGTCACCCTCAACCCCTTCAACGTCTACGTCACCCAACCCTTAATGCAGCCCGGCTGTGTCCTGCGTCGCAACAACTGGTCACTCCTGCAACAACGCAAACTCATTTCCAATGAACAGGTCAACGACTGCAAAAACCGGATGAATACCTTCGGCTTTACCGGAACCCTTGAAAGCAACTCACCGGACATCTCCTGCATCTATCAAAACGATGCCGCCGGCAATCTCTTCCTCAACAAACCCGGCATGGTCGGCTCGCCCCAGGAAACCGAAAATTTCTAACGCGGCACAGATCAACGGGGAAATCGGGTCGTGGTGTCTGGCTTACATCAAGGCCAAAGGTGGATCAATATGTTTCCGTAGGATCAAGCAGTTGTAATCCGGGGCCGGACGAACATACAGATATTCATCGGTGAGATTGTGAATCCACCGCAGGCCTCGGCCGCCCTCTTTACTGAGATCATCTTCCTGTTGAATGACCTCTTGAATTTTGCCCTTGAGATCAAACGGTTTGCCTTGATCCCAAACCCGCATTTCAATGTAATTCGGAAACAGCGTAAACCCCAGGGGAATCGGAGTCTGTTTCGGTAGGTCTTTGTGGGCATAGCGCACAACATTGGTGAACCATTCCACGAGGGCCGTTTGAGATTGCCAGTAAATCATCGAGGATAGACGCGATGCTGCAAATTGCTCGAACCGATCGAGGAGGTGTTCTACTTCAGCGAGATCACTTAGTAGGCAAAAATGCATTTGTTGAATGGGTTGTTGTTGCCTCACCAAACTAATATGCGTTAGACAGCACCACTCTTTTTGTTAAACAAAATTAATACGGTGCGGATGATCAACTTGACATCGTACCAGAGGCTCCATTGACTTTGATAACGTAGATCTAACTTAATCACATCTTCAAAGTTACGAATACTAGAACGTCCGTTCACTTGCCATTCACCAGTCATGCCGGGCTTCACATCTAACCGCTGCCATTCTGGGATTTGGTAAGCCTCGACTTCTTCAGGCGTGGGGGGACGAGTGCCCACGAGGCTCATTTCACCCCGCACAACATTGAGAAATTGGGGGAGTTCATCGAGACTTGTGCGCCGGAGAAAGCGCCCAACAGTGGTGACGCGGGGGTCATTATCATTTTTGAAAAAGGCACCGCTGGCTTGGTTTTGCACCTGCCGTTTAAGACGTTCGGCATCGGTACACATGGAACGAAATTTCCAGATCCGGAAACGTCGCCCCATCCAACCGCAGCGAACTTGTCCAAATAAGATCGGGCCTGGGCTATCGCGCTTGATTGCGATCGCGATCGGCACAAACAAAATCGCCGTAATACTTAATCCCACTAACCCCCCCACAATATCCATGGAGCGCTTCAGCCAAGACCGCACGGAAGGATGAGTTTCCGGAGGAAGACCATGGTTCACCACTGGCGGCGGCGCACCCTCTGGACGCGATTCAGCTTCGATCGTCAAGACTTTGTCCAGACTGGTCATCGCTAAGACGGCTCGTACCGGGGGTCTCACATTGCGTAACACCAGTTGAGCACCCTGTTCAGTGCTGGCCTTGAGATTACTCACTAGGGCACCGACACCACTACTGTCCATGAATTGAGTGGCTGTAAAATCTAGAATAATCCGTTCCGTTTGGGGTTGATCCCGTAAAAGCTGTTGGTATTGGGTTTTAAAATCCACAGCTTCCAAGACACTGAGGCGCGGCGGAATATAGACGATGGGCGTATTGTCGGTGAAGATAACAGTAAATTTATCTTCCGGTGAATTGCTAGCCATTAGCGTCCTACAGCGAGATTCGGAACAATGATGATGGCGGCTATACTCAGGTTCTCAGGAGCATGACCGTATCCGGACAGTTTAACTGTGCTAACCCTGAAAATGGATGAGGATAACGGGCCATTGTAAAGCTTGAGAGAGTGATGCAAGGGGCTGCATCCGTTGTTAGATCGGAGATAATCTCATCGAATCCCCCAATTTTAACAAAAATGTTGCGAAATTCCCCTTCTTCGCTGGCCCAGGGAGGGGATGGATCGCAAACCAATACGGTGCGCAACGGCGAGTCCTCTTTACGACCTATTTTTGAGATAGGACAAATCCAATGCGCCAAAATGGGTGCTCAGGGCCACATGAATATTTTCCATCGACTGCACGAGCCAGGGCACGCCCTCTTCTGTGGATGATTCGTAGTGACTGAATAAAATGGCAAAGCGTTTTTCGAGAGATGGCTTGACTTGGTGGCAGAGGAGCGTGATTTTGAGCAGCAGCATGATCGTGGGGGTTGCGCCTAAGTTGGTGACGAGATCCACAAACACGTAATGATTTGGGCGCTGGGGACTTTCCACCACCAGGAAATTGAGGAGATGGCTAGAGGTGCGCAGCAGTAGGGTGTTGTTGGGTTTTTGCAGGTCGTAACGGGACAGGGTGCTTTGGAGTTTTTCGTAGAGCTTGTCGTTGAATTTGCGCTTGCCGTACCGGGGATCAATGGACGCAATTAGATATTCATAGAGATCGTCTTTGAAGGTTCGGAAGGAGGGGGCCTGGAGGCTATGGGTGAGGAAGCTTTTGGCGAGGTCATCGGAGGTGCGATTGCCTTGCACCCGGCCGACGAAATGCCTGAGGGCGTAGTCTAGTTCGCGATCGCTCAACAGGGTTGGATTTTCCACCGGATGAATAATCCGACCGCGTTTTTTAGCCTCCTGAAGGCGCAGTTGATAGGTGACATAGTGGGACAGATCCAGTTCAAACTGCATTTGCAGTTGGTCGCGGATGTGGCGCACGGTTTGCTGATGCTCATAGCTGCTGTCTTGACTCAGCAAACAATGTTCGTAGAGGTAGGGATAGCGGTTGATCAGTTGTCCCACCAGGCGCTCGTTTTCGGCTTCGGCGGGGTTGTAGGGGCGGGGCCGTAATTTCCCTTGATTCTCACTGGTGTGTTTGATCACCGTTGCCAAGCGTTGCAGGGTGACATACTGCTCGGTCTTGAGGAAATCATGCATCAATTGCCGCAGTCGGCGCGGCCCGCGTGCGTAGGTGTTCCCGACCGGGGGCACTAACTTGAGTTGTTCGACGAGTTCAGGAATAGCCCAGCGGGCATTGGGTTGAACTTGCCAGCGGTTGACGAGGATATGACAGCAGCGATTGAGAAAAAATGGAAAGGTTTGATCCGCGTTTTTTTCGATCGCGATCGCTTCTAGGGACTGTCGCACGTCGAGCGGCTCGTAATGTCGTCCGCCAATAAAAAGACGACGAAACCGGTCTAGCAAGCTGTCCGGAGTTTCGGTTTGCACAGCATACAGCAGGTGGTCACACACCACCTGTTCATGATTGCCTGTTGAGGTTGGATAGGGATTGATCAACGCTGTCACCGAAACGTATTCCTCCCTGTCAGTTATAGCAAGTTCCGCTTGATTTTCCGATCGAATCTGAATCGGGAGACCCTACCGATTCCATGACAATGCCAGAACAAGAGCATCGCCGAGGACGGAGTGAGGCGGTTCTGCCCCGGTAAAACCTCCCGTTTTGCGGGTGAGTCGGGGCAGATCTAGGGTATCTCATTACGTTTGGGGGGGGTTAAAAACGCATACCCTGAGATGGATGCTAGGCCGCGATCGCCGCAGTCCATCAGCGCCTCGAAATCCGTGCAGATCCGAGGGAGGAGAGACGTTTGGGATGCGGGATAGATCATAGAGTTTCTTCGATCATAACGTTGAAACTGATCAACCATACTCCGAGCAACCACTGAAACTCAGCCGCGATCGCGCCCAACCGTTAATGCTCACCTTGATCCGGAGACGGGGTACTTTAAAATCAAAAAGCATCACAGAGTTAACAGTTAATAGTTGCAGGCGATAACTTTTATGACGGTGGACTTGGTACTCGGTCAACTGAACGCGATTTTAAACACCACACCGACGGGCGCAGGGGCGATCGCCGCCACGCCGATCACCGGCATCACGACGGACACCCGCAGCTTAGAACCGGGCAATCTGTTCGTGGCCTTGCAGGGGGAAAATTTCGACGGTCACACCTTTTTAGGGGTGGCTCAGGAGCGAGGGGCGATCGCTGCCATTGTCCAAACCCCCGTCCCCGATCTAACCATTCCGCAATTTCCCGTCACGAATACCCTCACCGCTTACCAAACCCTAGGGCGTTGGTGGCGGCAACAGTTCACGATCCCGATCATCGGGATTACCGGCTCCGTCGGCAAAACCACCACCAAGGAACTGATCGCCGCCGTCCTGGGCAACTATGGCCGCGTCCATAAAACCCAAAAGAACTACAACAATGAAATCGGTGTCCCGAAAACCCTCCTCCAACTCACCCCGGATCATGACTATGGCGTGATTGAAATGGCGATGCGCGGCCCCGGTGAAATCGCCGAATTAACGGAGATTGCCCTACCCACGATTGGGTTAATTACCAACGTTGGCACGGCCCATATTGGCCGCTTGGGTTCCGAGCAGGCGATCGCCAATGCCAAATGCGAACTCCTCGCCACCATGCCCCGCGACAGCATCGCCCTCCTCAACGCCGATAATCCCCGCCTGATGCGTACCGCCCCCCAATTTTGGCAGGGCAAAACCCTCACCTACGGCCTCCTGGGCGGCGACCTCCACGGCACATTAATCAATCCCCACACCCTGCGCGTCAACGGCCAAGATTTTCCCCTCCCCCTCCCCGGTCAACACAACGCCTCCAACTATCTCGCCGCCTTAGCTGTGGCCCAACTCCTCGGTTTAGATTGGCAACCCTTAGAAACTGGGGTGACGGTGGATCTGCCGGGGGGGCGATCGCGCCGCATTGATTTACCGGGAGATGTGGCGCTCCTCGATGAAACCTACAATGCCGGGTATGAATCCATGGTGGCTGCCCTCCAACTGCTCAAAGAAACCCCCGGATCGCGCCATATCGCCGTCCTCGGCACAATGAAAGAACTGGGTGACGCAGCGGCCCGCCTCCATCAGCAAGTGGGCCAAACCGCTGAAGAGTTGGGGATTGATCAGTTAATCGTGTTGGTGGATGACCCCGATGCTCAGGGGATTGTGACGGGGGCAGGTGCTGTACCCTGCCAGGTCTGCCACACCCACGGCGAGATTATCGATCAGTTAAAAACAATGATGCGGGGGGGCGATCGCATCCTCTTCAAAGCCTCCAATTCCGTCGGCCTCAATCAAGTGGTGGCGCAAGTTCAGGCTGCTTATTAAGCTCCCGCACTGAACGAATAGGCCATAATAAAAGATAGATTACGCATCAACATATCCAGACCGAAAAGCTAATTTTTGCAAACGGAAATTGATTTACAATGCTCGTCTTTTTTATTCATGGTGTTAACACTCAAAGCTCTAAATATGCTGATACTTTAATCAAAAATATCCGCAAGAATATCAAAACCCCAATTAACTTCTACTCAAGTTTTTGGGGAAATTTGTTTAATGACAAAAAACATCAAATTATTGGATACATCGAAAAAGATCATTCTCATGCTTGCAACCTACATCAAGAGTACCAAAATTATCACAGCGATACCTATAGATACAAGAAGCAAAGAAATGAGTTAATTAATGATTTTTTGGGTGACTTTCTTATTTATCAAAATTCTCAACGAGGCAAAATCATTCGTCAAACCATCAGTGAACAATTAAATCAATTTTTGAAAAACCATCCCCAAGATAATCAAATTCATGTGATCACTCATTCTTTTGGTAGTTTTATACTATGGGATCTTTTGTTTTCAAAAGAATTGCCTAATCATGATCCAGCCTTTACTTTTCGTGAAATCCTGAGTTCTATAAATATAGAAAGCATAACTACGATGGGATCTCCCTTATTATTTCTCAAGCAAATGCTAGATCTTGATTTTTCTATCATTCATGAAGCTCTTGAAAATCGGAGTCAAAAAAATATCAATGTTGCAGATGATTTAAGGTGGGTTAATGTCATTCATTCATCTGATTTAATTGCTTATCCTTTGAAGGCTGCAATAGACAATGAAATTAGTCGTAAATTAGATTTCTTTGATCAGTATATTTGGCAATGTGCCAACTCTTTTGAACAAACATTTATAAACTTGGGACAGTTAGATTTGGCGATGACCGTTGCAGCAAAAGATGCACACTCTTCGTATTTTCAGGGTAATATTGATGGTACCATTACTGCAAAAATTATTACTGATAATTTATTGGGAAATAGTAAAAGACTAAAAGATCGGTGCATTCATCCAAAATAGAAATAGTTACATAATTGAAATTCTGTGGATTTGCAAATCAATTGTTTACTAAAATCGCAGAGGTGGCCGAATATTGCAAAACCCTCGCTAACGCTAAGGAGAGTGATCGCAAAGAGTAGTTCCAAAAAACCAGTTTTTTTAGTACTTGAGGTGAACGAATATGCAGCAAACAGTAGAAACCGTCTATGAAAATGGTCTCTTCCGTCCCCTACAAGTTTTAGACTTGTCCGAAGGGCAAGAAGGAGAGTTAGTCATCAAATCCAAAAATCAAATTAGCCCTAGCCAAATGCTTCAGTTAGCATCCGCAGTCTATCAAGAATTTCCACTACACCACCGCCCACCAACTTTACACCCAACTCGGAGCCGCCAAAGAACGCGATCGCATCCAACAAGACTGGCAAAACCCCACCTAACCCCCAGAAACCGGGTTGCGTTAGTTGGCTCGTTTTTTGCCCCAATTGTCCCAAAAACCCGGTTTCTTACCCACCTAAACCCAAATCTCCCATGAACCAAAAATTTGGATGCAACACAGAGATGACTATCAGCACAATCGATCTACCCCTAGAAAAAATCACCAAATTTTGCCATCAATGGCAAGTGGTAGAATTTGCCCTCTTTGGGTCTGTTTTGCGTGACGATTTTCGCGCTGATAGCGACATTGATGTAATGGTAGAGTTTCACCCAGAAGCCCACCCCACATTTAGCACCCTCGACCAAATGGAAGCCCAACTCAAAACTATCTTTAATCGAGATGTTGATCTCATTACTCGTCAAGGTATTGAAAACAGCCGCAACTATTTGCGCCGTCATGAAATTCTTTCCTCCGCTCAGGTGATTTATGCAACGGGATCGTCAATTTTTGCTTGATATGCTTCAATCCGCAGACCTGATTATGACCTACACAGCTTCATGCTCAAAAGCTGAGTTCGTTGCCAATGTACAGCTTCAAGATTCGGTGATTCGGCGGTTGTTGGTCATTTAGGCTTGCTGGCTCACCCGCATTGAGCGTAAATGCAAAAGAGATAAAAATTCGGCCAGTTCCACAAGCCCCTCTGCTTCTTGTCGTTCTGCCTGAGAGAGTGTGTGACCCTCATCTTGATGATCTAAAAGCAATTGCAAACGTGCCTGAACCGCTTCAGGGAGCTGAAATTGGGTCAGTTCAATGGGAATCTCAATAACCTCAGGCATGGGCGAGTGATGGCAGGATAGGCTTTATTCTAACTCCCATTCTAGAAAACAAATGACGACAAGGCGCGATCGCGCCCTCTGTTCAAATGCGCCATAATAGAAGGCTGATGATTGTGTTGAATTCGGAATCGGCAAACGCCATGAATAAGGTCGTAGTGGGACTTTCGGGGGGCGTTGACAGTTCGGTAACTGCGGCGTTGCTCCATCACCAAGGATATGATGTGATCGGCTTGACCCTGTGGCTGATGAAGGGGAAGGGTCAATGCTGCTCCGATGGCATGGTGGATGCTGCCGCGCTCTGCGAACAGTTGGGCATTCCCTACCATGTGGTGGACAGTCGCGAGGTGTTTGAAGCCGAAATTGTCAACTATTTAGTGTCGGGGTATGAGGCGGGGATTACGCCGCTGCCCTGTTCCCAATGTAATCGGGCGGTGAAATTTGGCCCGATGGTGAACTATGCCCAGCAGGAATGGGGGTGCGATCGCATCGCCACCGGCCACTATGCCCGGATTCACTACGATGAGGCGAGCGATCGCTACCAACTGCGCCGCGCCGTCGATCTCAACAAAGACCAATCCTATTTCCTCTACGACCTCAGCCAGGAAATGCTCGCCCATACAATCTTTCCCCTCGGCGAAATCCCCAAAGAGGAAACCCGCCGCCTCGCGGCCCAGTACAACCTCCTCACCGCCGAAAAACCCGAAAGCCAAGACCTCTGCTTGATCGAAACCCACGGCTCCATGCAAGCCTTTCTTGACCAGTACATCAACCACACCGAAGGCGACATCGTTAGCCCCGACGGGACTGTCTTGGGCAAACATAGCGGCATTCATCACTACACCATCGGCCAACGCAAGGGCCTCGGCATCGCCGCCCCCCATCCCCTCTATGTGATGAAACTCGATCCGGTGCTGAATCGCGTTGTCGTCGGTAGCCGCGAGGAAGCAACCCAGCCAAGTTGTACCGTGAACCGGGTTAATTGGGTTTCGATCGCGCCCCCCACGGCCCCGATTCGCTGCCTCGGTCGGGTGCGCTATCGATCGCCCGCTGTGCCGGTGACGGCGATTCCGTTAGAGGGCGATCGCCTCAAACTCGTCTTTGACGACCCCCAATTCAGCATCACCCCCGGCCAGGCGGCCGTGCTGTACGATGGCGACCTCGTTCTCGGCGGCGGGATTATTGAGCGATTTGCGGAATCAGCGTGAGGACGTGGATCGTTGTGATCGTTGCGAGGGGAAAACAGGAGGGGCAATGCGATCGCCTCCCTCCTCCTCAAAAAATGAGGAATAACATTACAAAATATTAACGATTCACAACGAACGTCAACACAATGCCGCAAAATAAATCCGGAAGGTTGCTGGTGAACTGATTCGCAGCATCTCAACCGAATATATCAAGCCGGTTTTAATCGAACCTGGTTAATTTTTTTGTTGGAGGAATCCAAAGAATGAGTATCGTCACGAAATCCATCGTGAATGCTGATGCAGAAGCTCGCTACCTCAGCCCCGGTGAGTTAGGCCGCATCAAAGCATTCGTCACCAGTGGTGAAGCCCGTCTGCGCATTGCTCAGACCCTATCCGAATCTCGCGAACGCATCGTTAAAGAAGCAGGCGACAAACTGTTCCAACAACGCCCTGACGTGGTTTCCCCCGGTGGAAATGCGTACGGCGAAGAAATGACCGCCACCTGCCTGCGGGACTTGGACTACTACCTCCGCCTCGTGACCTACGGAGTCGTTGCTGGCGATACCACCCCGATCGAAGAAATCGGTTTGGTTGGTGCTCTTGAAATGTACAAATCCTTGGGCACTCCCGTTGCAGCCGTTGCCTTGGGCATCACCAAGATGAAGGAAGTTGCTTCTGGAATGATGTCTGCGGACGATGCTGCTGAAGCTTCGGCCTACTTCGACTACGTTGTCGGTGCAATGCAATAGAGCGATGACCGGCTAGCGAGCGAGGCTCTCTAGTTTCATCTATCTATTTCATTGAAAGACTCTTAACTTAATCGATCCAGACTTAGGAAACAAACGATGCAAGACGCAATTACTTCTGTTATCAATTCTGCTGACGTTCAAGGTAAGTACCTTGACGGCTCCGCAATGGACAAGCTCAAAGGCTACTTCGCTAGTGGTCAACTCCGGGTTCGCGCCGCTGGCGTAATCAGCGCCAACGCTGCTGGCATCGTCAAAGAAGCTGTGGCCAAGTCCCTGCTGTACTCTGACATCACCCGTCCCGGCGGCAACATGTACACCACCCGTCGTTATGCTGCCTGCATTCGCGACTTGGACTACTACCTCCGCTATTCCACCTACGCCATGTTGGCGGGCGATCCTTCCATCCTCGATGAGCGCGTGCTCAACGGTTTGAAAGAAACCTACAACTCCTTGGGCGTTCCCGTGGGTGCAACGGTGCAAGCTATCCAAGCCATGAAAGAAGTGACCGCTAGCTTGGTCGGTGCTGACGCTGGTAAAGAAATGGGCGTGTACTTCGACTACATCTGCTCTGGCTTAAGCTAATTCACCGCATCCGAACAGATGGTTCGGATCATTGAGTTCGAGAGCTTAGTGAGCGAGTGCTAGGGTGAAAAGCTTGTCTATCTGGCTCAGGATGAGTTTTAACGATCTAGTATTGGCTGACAACCTCTCGAACTTTGGTGTATAAAAACTGCATTTCACCCCTTTAATACGGAAAATTTGACCTATGCGTATGTTTCGAGTGACGGCTTGTGTTCCAAGCCAAACCCGCATCCGGACTCAAAGAGAATTACAGAATACATACTTTACTAAGCTGGTTCCCTACGATAATTGGTTCCGTGAGCAACAGCGGATCATGAAAATGGGCGGCAAAATCGTCAAAGTTGAACTGGCAACGGGCAAGCAAGGCACCAACACCGGTTTGAAGTAACGAATTGGGAATGGATAGCTTAATTCCCGGTTATGGGACGACCATCATGAACTGATGGTCGTTTTAGTTTGGCGAGATGGGATGAGGGGGGCGATCGCACCCAATCCTCACCCCCTGAACCCTCAAAAATAAATATCTGCTCACATCTGCTGCGCTTCACCCTCAAGAGAAATGATAGAATGGTCAATCTCTATTGCAGTTGATCATCCATTACCTTTTCGATAACTTCATGACCATTACCCAAGACCGAAAACAGCAACTCATCGTCGAATACCAAGCCCACGAAACCGACACCGGCTGCTCTGATATTCAAATCGCGGTGATGACGGAACGGATTAATAATCTCACCACCCATCTCAAAACCAACAAGAAAGACCACTCCTCCCGCCGCGGCCTACTGAAGCTGATTGGTAAACGTCGTCGCCTCCTCAACTACATCCAATCCCACGACTATGCCCACTACCAACAATTGATTGGTCGTCTCGGTATCCGTCGTTAACCCTCATTGCAGCAGCCTAATGTCTGAAGATTCTCAACGTAAGACCCTCCCGTTTGAGCCTCGTCGCAAGCGAAACAAGGCCGCGAAACCCGTCGCTCCCGTGGTCACACCCGAAAGCCGCCAAGCGGCTTCACTCTCGGCCATTCCCGATGTTGTGAGCCGCCGGATGATTCGGCGCATGGCATTGTTTTGTGGCGTGCCTTCGGGGTTAGGGGTGGCCAGCTTTTTTATTTTTTACTGGGTGGTCAGCCATGATTGGTTTGATATTCCACCCTATGCCGTGTTTGCGGCAACCTTGGGGCTGTTTGGCTTGGGGGTCGTTGGGTTGAGTTATGGCATTCTTTCGACATCGTGGGATGAAAACCGGGTGGGTGGCTGGTTCGGTTGGCAAGAATTCACCCTGAATGCAAAACGGTTGTTTGAGGCCTGGCGCGAAGCTCGTCGCAGTACCCGGTCTGCCAAAAATCCAGACCCCTCTTGATGGGTCTAGGTCGTAATGACTGAGGGACTGAGGGGGGGTAGGGATTGCGATCGCCCCTGCATCCCCCCGCCCCACTCCTCAGCATTGGTTTTGTAAAGACTTGAAACGTCCGCCCGCTGTCGAAGTGAAAATGGCACAATGGGCGGTAGAAAACTTATTTATTTGTGAACTCCTAAGCTCCAGATTGGAAGGAATCCTACATGATTGTTGTAATGCGCATCGGTTCACCGGAAGCAGAAGTGAATCGTCTCTGTGAAGATTTTGAAGAGTGGGGCCTGACTCCTGAAAAAATCGTCGGTAAACATAAAGTCGTCATTGGCCTCGTTGGTGACACAGCGGATCTTGACGAACAGCAGATCCAAGAACGCAGCCAATGGATTGAAACCGTGCTGCGGGTTGAACGCCCCTACAAGCGAGCGAGCCGCGAATTCCGCCATGGTGAAGCTAGCGAAGTCTGGGTTAGCACTCCCGATGGTCAGGTGGCGATCGGTGAACATCATCCCGTTGTGGTGGTGGCCGGCCCCTGTTCTGTGGAAAACGAAGAGATGATCATCGCGACGGCGAAAGCGGTGAAGGCTGCCGGCGCTCAATTCCTGCGCGGCGGTGCGTACAAGCCCCGCACGTCCCCCTATGCGTTCCAGGGCCACGGAGAAAGTGCCCTGGGTCTTTTGGCCGCTGCCCGTGAAGCCTCTGGTTTGGGAATCATTACGGAAGTGATGGATACGGCGGATGTGGAAAAGGTGAGTGAAGTGGCGGATGTGGTGCAAGTGGGCGCTCGCAATATGCAAAACTTCTCGCTCCTCAAGAAGGTGGGGGCCCAAGATAAGCCTGTTCTTCTGAAGCGCGGGATGTCCTCGACGATTGATGAATGGTTGATGGCGGCGGAATATGTGCTGGCGGCGGGGAATCCGAATGTGATTCTCTGTGAACGGGGTCTGCGCACCTTTGACCGCTCCTATACCCGCAACACGTTAGATGTTTCGGTCGTGCCAGTGTTGCGATCGCTCACTCACCTGCCGATCATGCTCGACCCCAGCCACGGCACGGGCAGTTCTGCCTATGTTCCGGCGATGGCGAAGGCCTGTATTGCAGCGGGAACCGATTCCCTGATGATCGAAGTTCACCCCAATCCGGCAAAAGCCCTCTCCGATGGGCCGCAATCCCTCACCCCTGAACGGTTTGCCGCCCTGATGCAAGAGCTATCCGTGATCGGTAATGCCGTGCAACGTTGGTCTGTACCAGAAGCAGCCCTAGTGTAAGCGTTAACAAATTCCCCACAAAGCCCCCGCATTTTTAAATGCGGGGGCTTTGCTTTTGTTGAGGTCTGTTTAGGCTTGATTCGTCAGAATGCAGGCAGATTGGGGGGGAAGGGTAATTTGATCCTCAGTTTGGGGCGCACCATAGACCACGGGCCAATGTTGCATTGCGGTGGGGCGTGGCATGGCGATCGCCTCCCGTCCCACATTGACCGCGATCAAGAGTTGAGCGGGGCCAAGACTGCGGGTAAAGGCGTAGAGGGAGCCGTTAGCCTCGACGACGCGATAGTCTCCGGTGCGAAGGGCGGGAAAGCGATCGCGCAAGGCAATCAACGCTTGATGTTGGGCGAGCATTGCCTGATTCCACTCGGACTCTGGCGGGAAGACGCGCCGACAATCGGGGTCCATCGCCCCACTTAAGCCCACCTCATTGCCGTAGTAAATACAAGGTGCGCCCGGAAACGTAAACATCAACAGCGTCGCTAACTGGAACGCCTGGGCATCTTCCCCCAAAACCGTCAGGGCGCGGGGCGTGTCGTGACTGTCCAACAGATTAAGCTGGGTCAGTTCAATTTCCCAGGGATAGAGGGCGATCAGGGCCTCCATTTTGGCGGCGTATTGGGCGGCATCCATGGGCGGATAGACATCATAGTCCGGGCGTTCCACCATGGCGGGGTCAATGCGATCGCCCCCCACAAAGGCCAACGTCGGCCCCGTAAATAGATAATTCATCACCCCATCAAACTGCGTCCCATCCAGCCATTGGCGGGAATCGCGCCACACTTCCCCGACAATATAGGCCTCTGGATTAATCGCCTTCACCCGCTGGCGAAACTCCTGCCAAAACCCCGGTGTTGTCACTTCAAACGGCACATCCAACCGCCAGCCATCAATGCCTTGGCGCAACCAATATTCCCCCACCTGCATAATGTATTCCCGCACATCGGGGTTATCGTGGTTGAACTGGGGCAGGGCGCGATTGCCCACCCAGCTTTCATAATTGGCCGGATAGTTGCCATCGTAGGCAGAGAGGGGCCATTTTTGAATTTTGAACCAATCGAGCCAGGGGGAATGGGGGCCGTTTTCTAAAATGTCGTTGAAATAGAAAAAGCCGCGACTGGCATGGTTAAACACGCCATCCAAGACGAGTTTGATCCCGCGTGCTTGGGTTTCTTGCCGCAACGCTCGAAAAGCGGCATCGCCGCCGAGGAGGGGGTCAACCTGATAGTAATCATGGGTGTGATAGCGGTGGTTACAAGCGGACTGAAAAATCGGGGTGAAGTAGAGGGCGGTGATCCCCAAGTCCTGGAGATAGTCGAGCTTTTCTAAAACACCCCACAGATCGCCCCCTTTATAGCCCTGATCAGTGGGTGGACTGTGCCAGGATTCGAGAGCGCCGCGCCAAGACGATTGATGAGGGTGTTGGCCTTGGGCGAAGCGATCGGGAAAAATTTGGTAGAAAACAGCGTGTTTAACCCAGTCTGGGGTGTGAATCGCGATCGTCATAGAACTGATGATAAAATCCTCGGCTTGACTAGGCCAATCTTAGGGGGTATCCGCCGTCTGCCCAAATTTTGCCCCGGAAATCCCACAAGATTGGGGCGCGATCGCACCGGAAACCCAAAAAAAACAAGAGAGGCTTGAACATCAAACCCCTCTTGCTTCGGCTCACACCTCGCCCTGATCCAGCGGTGAAGTGAGTCTCCTTAACGATTGATTTCTGCAAAAATAGCGGCAAGAATTTCCCCTGCCCCCTGTTCTTTGAGCATCGCAGCAAGATTTGCCCCCAGTTGCTCGGCTTGGTCTACCGGGCCGCTGATCGTATCTTTAATCAATTGCTGACCGTCCAAACTCGCCACCATCCCGACGAGGGTGAGGGTGTTCCCTTCAATGCGACTATTCACCCCAATGGGAACTTGGCAACCGCCTTCGAGTTCCCGCAATAGGGATCGTTCCGCGAGGGTGCAGGCTTTACTGGGGGCGTGTTCGAGGGCGGCGAGAATATCGAGGATTTCTTGATCACCCTCACGACATTCAATGCCTAACGCCCCTTGGCCGACGGCATGGAGGGAAATTTCACCGGGAATGACTTGATGGATGCGATCGCTCATCTCCAACCGCTCTAACCCCGCCACCGCCAGAATAATCGCGTCGTATTCGCCATTATCGAGCTTCTGTAAACGAGTATTCAGATTGCCGCGAATATCTTTGAATTCCAAATGGGGAAAATGGTGGCGCAACTGCGCCAAGCGCCGCAGCGATGACGTGCCAATCACAGTACCTGGGGGCAACGTGGCCAGTTGCTTATCCTGATGCTGGGCATGAACCACCAGCGCATCCGCCGGTTCAACCCGTTCCGTCACACAGCCCAACATCAACCCATCGGGCAAGCGGGTCGGTAAATCTTTGAGGGAATGCACCGCAAAATCAGCGGTATTGTTGAGCAAGCCGACTTCGAGTTCCTTGGTAAACAGACCCTTATCCCCAATTTTGGAAAGCGCCACATCGAGAATCTTATCCCCTTGAGTACTCATGGTTTCGACTTCAAAGGTGATGTGGGGAAAATGCTGTTCAAGTTGTGCTTTAACCCAATAGGTTTGCACCAATGCCAATTGGCTTTTCCGTGAGGCGAGGCGCACAGTGCGGGTGGGGGTTGAGACGGATGCGGTCATAGACTGTCAGCGTGAATGCGTAAATTGCAGTTGAACATTTGAGTTGCCTAACCTAGAGTATCGCAGGGATTACCCCCGCTGAAAATAGATTCAGAAAATTCCGGGGCGGCGCTGGAATTTGGCAGGCCAAGGAAGGGAGGGTAAAGCCTGTTGAGAAATCATCATGTCTAGATCAGCAGCCCCTCGCCCCGTGGGAGAGGGGTTTGGGGTGAGGGTCATGGGTGAACAAGCTGTAACCGTTGCGATCGCCCAACATTCATCGTTCTTTTTGAATAAAAGTTACGAAAAACAAAGGAATGTAAACAGAGGCGCTCATTCTGTAACGTTGTTACCGAGTCATGATGATTTTAGGCAGCAACAGATTCAAAATTTCCTATCATAAAAAGGGATAAATACAGCACTAAACATGAATCAACGTCCTGCCTTTTACCTCGGCCTGTTGAGCGTAGCCACTGCCTCACTGCTGGGATCTGCGGCTCAGGCACAATCCGTATTTCCCACCATGGAACCCACCAATTTGCACATCTTTGAAGGGGTTGGGTACGGCAACGACACCGCAGATACCAATTGGGTGAACGTCCTCGAACCGGAACAAATGGGTAACCTCCAATGTATCGCCGTGGGCAACACCAACCAAGTGCGCTGCTACGGCGAACAAGACTACAACTTGACCATCTTGCCTGCCACTGCACAACTGCCGGGCATTAGTGAATTCAAAATTGACGATAAAGATGTTCATTTTCGTTTTGGGCATTCTGACCGCATTGGCGCTATGCTCCGCACCCATCCCTCAGAATCCAACACCAGCGCCATCTTAGAACTCGGCATTCAACTCGATTGAATCCTCCGCACCCCCGTTGAAACGGCCATGGGATCTCACCGTCAGATCTCATTTTCGTTCGCAATCGTGCTATGATCAGCAATGCAATATTCGGCGGCATAGCCAAGTGGTAAGGCAGAGGTCTGCAAAATCTTTATCCCCGGTTCAAATCCGGGTGCCGCCTTTTCATCATGCTTAGACAGTCACCAAACCCATCCCATCGCAACAAGAATGCTCTATAATTGTTGCCCTTGGATTTTGGTCGTTTTCAATGGATTGCATTATTTGTTCAGGATAAATTTAGTCAGAAAACAGACTACACTGGACTGTCTAGGCATATTTCGGATTGGCATTGCGGGAGATTGAACACCCATGAAACACACATTATCTGTCTTGGTCGAAGATGAGGCCGGAGTCCTGACCCGAATCGCAGGACTCTTTGCCCGACGGGGCTTCAATATTGAGAGCTTGGCAGTGGGCCCGGCTGAACAACTGGGTATTTCTCGGATCACTATGGTTGTACCCGGTGATGATCAAATTATTGAGCAACTCACGAAACAACTTTACAAGTTAATTAACGTTTTAAAAGTTCAAGACATTACCCAAACGCCCTGTGTCGAGCGGGAATTAATGTTGGTTAAGGTGAATGCTTCGGCCTCCAATCGGGCGGAAGTGATTGAACTCACTCAGGTTTTCCGGGCGCGAATTGTGGATATTTCCGATGAGACCCTCACGATTGAAGTGGTGGGCGATCCCGGTAAGCTGGTGGCGTTGATTCAAATGTTGAATAAGTTCGGCCTGCGGGAAGTGTCCCGGACGGGAAAAATTGCCCTCACCCGTGAATCTGGGGTGAATACGGAATATTTGAAGTTGCTCGAAGCCAAGGTTTAGGGGACTTCGCAGCGAATGTTCCGCCACTGTCCTATCCGTATCGATCGGCGCTGCATGGGGAGTGTCCAAGTTTGGCCGCGAACCATCGGTAACAGTGGGACGCTCCCGCTGACTGTACTGTTCGATCAGGCTGGGGGCATCGTGACGCTGCGGTTGTGATCCCTGGGGGCAAGAACGTTAAAGCAACCATTTTGGCGAGGTGAGCAGAAAGAGTTCCGCGTTGCCGATGGGGTTGCCG
This sequence comes from Spirulina subsalsa CS-330, assembly GCF_028330765.1. Taxonomy (GTDB): domain Bacteria; phylum Cyanobacteriota; class Cyanobacteriia; order Cyanobacteriales; family Spirulinaceae; genus Spirulina; species Spirulina subsalsa_A. The sequence goes on from NZ_JAQMTY010000288.1 coordinate 29,499, forward strand.
TTGGGGTTGAGGCGAAGGCCGATGATGCCGGCTTTTTTGACGGTGAGGCGATCGCTAGTATTTCCCCATACCAGTTGCTCGGCCCATTGCCCTAGATCCGGTTGATGGCCGACGAGGGCGATCGCATTCAATGATTGCACCGTATACCAATTGACCCACAAATTAAGATCCCCCTCCGGTGCTAACGGGGGAAACAGATCAACACTAGGGGCCAGTCCTGCCTGTTGGAAAATTTCCGCCGTTTGATGGGCCCGCACCAACGGACTAGAGAGCAGCACATCCACGGTGATGCCCAACTGGATGAGTCGTTGGGCGACCTGTTGGGTTTTTTTGCGTCCTTTCTCCGTGAGGGGACGCTCGGCATCCTGAGAATAACGGGCGCGATCGGCGGCTATCCCATGACGAATCAGGTAAAGACGCATTTAACTCCGTTTGATGGACACCGGCAGCGGTTCCGATGCCCAAGCGGGATCGATGGCTTCCGGTGTGGGCAAGGTGACATAAAAATACAGCAATCGCGCTAGGAAGGGCGACAGTTCCACGGTCGGAACAAAGGTGCGAATCCCACTGCGAAAGGTGGGGTAATTGCGTTTAGGGTTGGGAAGGTCGAGGGTGGGACGGGGTTTCACCGTTTGGGGTTGGCTCAGGAGGAGCAGGTTAGCCGTGGGGGGAGTGGCGCGATCGCTGTCCTCACCTTCCCCATCGGATGAGGGCGCAACCTGAGACGGGGTGAGGGCTTCGGGTTCTGTGGCTGTTGCTAGATCAACCGCCGTTATGCTTTCCGTTATGCTCTCGGTGTCCTGTGCAGCTTCGGGGTCAGACGCTAAATCAAGGGTTAACTCAGCCTCTAACGGATTGTCAGCCTCTCCCTGAATGGCTGATTCATCGGTTAACCCGTGCTCAAGGTCTTCTAATTCAAGGTCTTCTAATTCAAGGTCTGATGGTTCGGTGAACTCAGGTTCAACATCCAGCGCGGCCGTTGAATCTTGCCCATGGTCTAACCCAGTTCCCCATTCATTCCCGTCTACGTTAACCGCCTTGCAGTCAATGGCGCGATCCGCTTCACCATCAAGGGCTTCACCAGAGGGGTCAACGTCTTCGGGACGATTGGCGATCGCGCCCTCATTCAGGTCTGCGGGTTCCATTGCTAAGGATTCGCTGATCTCATCGACCGCAGTGGGGGAAACTTGGGGAGGGGCCGTAACATCAAGATAGGCAAACGATCGCAATCGAGCGATCATCCCTTCACCATTGGCAGTCCCTGGGCCAATCTGGGCCAACTGTCGCCACCGTTGTACCCCAGGGGCGACGGGGGGAAGGGATACCGGGGGGGCGGATGGTGTGGTCGTAAACACGGGTAACTCGGCCGCCGCTGGTTCATTCACCGCTGCATCCGATTCAACGCTGCTGATGTTCATGTACCATTCCGGCAATTTGCGGCAAATAATCCGCTCAAAATCCCCGGTGAAATGAGGAGAGGGGCGACCCCGCTTTTGCCAAAGACTGAGAATATGCTCTACAGAAACGGCTTTATACCGTCCTTGGTAGAGGGCTTCGATAATCGCGGTGCGAATCCAATCCGCTTCGTAAGCATCAAGCCAATGGCCCATCCGTTCCGCCGTCGTGTGGGGTTTGGTGTCAAACCCATAGTGACTCAGCAGCATGATGGCTTGCGCGATGAGTGTCCGTCTGGCAGAACCGGGAATTGTCATGGGTGTCAAAGGGAGGCTAGGCGAGCAATCAGAATGAGGAAGTTGTTTCTTCTCTTCATGTTATACGGTATCTTCAAGTTTCTAAAGTAAAACGAATGGAGATGGGGATAACTGGGGGGATTCATTGGTAAAACTGGGCTTGGGCGTGGAAGAGACGGGCATAGATTCCCCCCTGGGCGAGAAGTTCGGGGTGGGTTCCCTGTTCGGTGATGCGGCCGTGAGCGAGGACATAGATGCGATCGCAATCTTTCACCGTAGACAGGCGATGGCTAATCATCAGGGTGGTGCGATCGCGGCTTAAGGCTCGAAACTGAGCGACCAGATCCGCCTCGGCTTGGGGGTCAATGGCACTGGTCGGCTCGTCTAAAATCAACACCGGAGCCGAACGCACCAACGCCCGCAACAGCCCCATTTTTTGCCACTCCCCCACACTCAACTCCTCCCCCGCCACACTCTGATTACCCAAAATCGTCTCGTACTGCTGGGGAAACCCCATAATTTTCCCATCGAGTCCCAACTGAGCCGCCCAGCGGCGCACGGTTGATAATTCTGCCGCTGGATCGGCTAACGTCCCATTCTCCAACACCGTCAGGTTATAGCGCCCATAGTCCTGAAACACCGTCCCCAACTGCCGCCGCCAGTCCCGCACCCTAAAACACCGCAGATCCACCCCATCAACGGTAATCGCCCCCGCCGTCGGTTCGTAGAGGCGACAGAGGAGCTTAATTAACGTTGTTTTTCCGGCCCCATTTGCCCCCACAAGGGCCACCGTCTGCCCGGCTGGAATCTCAAAATTCAACCCCGCTAACACCGGCTCGGTATGGTTGGGGTAGTGAAAGGTCACGTTTTCAAATTTGATGCCCTTGGTGATGAGGGTGGGGACGGGTTGGGGCTGGCTGGGTTCGTGAATTTGGGTGGGGAGGGCGAGAAAGTCTTGAAAGCTGATCAAGAAGCGGCTGTGCTCGTAGAGGCTGGCCAGGCTTTTCAGGAACGTCCGTAGGCTGTCCTGGCCGCGATTGAGGGCTTGGTAGTAGAGGACGAAACTGCCGAGGCTGAGGTGGCCTTGGGCGGTGCGGAGGGTGAGGAATGCGATCAGGGCGAAGATGGCGATCGCTGCCCCGCCTTGGGTGATAATTTCCGCCTTGGCCCGCCGTTGGGACAAGTGCAGTTTTTCTAGGCGGACTCTGCGCCGCAGTTGGGCAAAGCGGTGTTGAATGCGATCGCCCAGATCGTAAAGGCGGATCTCTTTGGCGTGGCTGCCAGCGGTGAGGAGGTGGCTGAAATAGTTGGCGCGGTGTTCTTGCTGTAACCACTGTCGCCAATGGTGCAGGAGTTGGCGGCTGTGGTGGGTGCGGGCGATCGCAAAGGGCAACACCGTGAGCACCAACAGCGGCGCGATCGCCCCATGGAGCGACACCAACAACCCCGCAATGATCCCCAACCCCAACCCCTGCTGCACCAAACTGGTGAGGTGATTCATCATGGCAGTCGGACGGTAGGGGGCTTCCCGTTGGGCGGCGTGGAGGCTCTCGTAATAGTGGGCGTTTTCGTAATATTCCAGGTCTAGGGCGATCGATTTCGTATGCAACAGATCCTGCACATAGTCGGTGATCTGTTGCTGTTGTGCCTCACTCACCACCCCCGCCACAGTGCTACCAGCCGCCGTCACCAGTTGCACCACCCCCAACCCAAACACGAGCCACCCCAACCCGCCCAGCTTCGGCTCCGGCCGGGTCAAGGTGTCGATCAATTGCTGGATCAGCAGCAAGCTGACAAAGGGTAAGAGTCCTTGGAGCAGCGCCAAACTCAGTTGAGCGATCGCCCAGCCTTTGCCACTGTGCCAGATCAGAAGTAGGGCCTGTTGTACAACGTGCCACCGGGGGCGGATGGACTGGAACAAGGGTTTATAACACCTGGAACGAATTCACCACCGCTTGAAAGCGATCGCGCCACCGTTGCCAACGTCGCTCTGGCGTAGACAGGTTAAACGTGTAGAGTTTTTGGTTGTGGATCACCACATCGGCGAGATTATGGCGCTGTTGACCATCGGGAAACGTGACCGCATATTCCAGCCGATAATAGGTTTCCCCCGCGTTTTCCGCTGCCTCGGCGTTGATAAATTCCACCTGACGTTTGAGGGGATTCTCTTTTGCTGCTTGAAAAAAGCGATAGCCCACCTCCGTCGGCGTGCCAAGGCTGGCGAGGCTTTGCCCAGCGGGAACATCACTAATAATCAAACTGACATTTTCCGTGCGTTCCACCATGTCCCGCAGCACCAGCACCACCCCCGGCGACGCATTCTGCACATCCACTTCCACCCAGCCCCTAGGATACAGGAACTGATATTGACCATTACGGTAGGGTTGCAATCCAGCGATCGCGCTGGTGCAACCCGTACAGCACAGGATCACAGCCAGCAAGAAACCTAAAAATCGGACAGGTCGAAACATGGTGAATCGTGCGATTAGTTGGACTGTCTTGATTGTACCAAGGGCAGATCATGCCATATCCTCAGATCGCCCCCGCAACCCAGAGCCATACGTTACCCTAAAAACGTGATTTTCAGAGGATGGGATCGTGGCGGCTCAATATCGTTTGTCTTGGCATAGTCATCTCGCGGAAATTCCCCAAGCCGCCTGGGATGCCCTCGCCTTACCCTTGGCGACACCGTTTTTAGAGTGGGAGTGGCTGCATAATCTCGAAACCTCCGGCAGTGTGACGGCGCGGGCAGGCTGGCAACCCTGTCACCTGACCCTATGGCGCGATCGCACTCTGATCGGCGCGGCTCCCCTCTATATCAAAGGCCATAGTTATGGCGAATTTGTCTTTGACCATCAATGGGCGGATCTGTGCCATCGTCTAGGCGGCTCCTACTATCCGAAACTGGTGGGCATGACTCCGATCACCCCGACGGTGGGCTATCGGTTTTTAATCGCCCCCGGTGAGGATGAGGCAGCGGTGACGGCTCAAATGATGCGCGAAATTGATCGGTTTTGCGATCGCAATCAACTCTCTGGGGTCAATTTTCTCTTCGTTGATCCCGATTGGCGACCCCTCGCGGAACAATGCGGCCTCAGTGCCTGGCTCCACCACAGCTACATTTGGAACAGCCACGACTTTCAAAGCTTCGATGACTATCTCAAAATCTTCAACTCCAACCAACGCAAAAACATCAAACGCGAACGCAAAGCCGTCCAAAAAGCCAATCTCCGCATCGAGACCCTGACCGGCGACGCAATTCCCCACCACCTCTATCCGACGATCTACAGTTTTTACAGCAGCACTTGCGAAAAGTTTTATTGGGGCAGCAAATACCTAACGCGCAAATTTTTCGAGCAATTGTATCCAAACTACAGCGATCGCATCGTCCTCTTCGTCGCCTATCCCGCCGACCAAATCGACCCCAAACCCGTCGGAATGTCGTTCTGTCTCCGCAAAGGAACCCAAATGTACGGGCGGTATTGGGGCTGCTTTGCAGAATACGACTGTCTCCACTTTGAAACCTGCTATTACAAACCGATTGAATGGGCGATCAGCCATGGTGTAACCCTGTACGATCCCGGTGCTGGCGGTCGCCACAAACGGCGGCGCGGCTTTCCCGCCACCCCCAACCACAGCCTCCACCGCTTCTACGACCCCCGCATGAGCCAAATCCTCCGCGCCTACATCCCCGAAATCAACGACATGGAACAACAGGAAATCGACGCAATCAACAACGATCTCCCCTTCAACAAACAAGAAATCAAACTAAACATTTAAATTAGATGCTTTTAAAGCATCCATAATTGAGGATAGTCACAGAATAAACCGATGGACGATCAAGAGTTAATCGCACTTCTCAATGATCTAGAGTCTGATCGAGTAGAACGCAAAGCCTCGCCTTCAGACAGCAAAAAAATCAGACAGGCAATTTGTGCCTTTGCCAATGATTTACCCAATCATCAAAAACCTGGCATTCTTTTTATTGGTGTCAATGATGATGGAACTTGTGCTCATTTATCCATTACTGATGATCTGCTGCTCAGTCTTGCTAATCTACGGTCTGATGGCAAAATCTTGCCGTTTCCAGCCCTCCAAGTCAATAAGCGAGGTCTGAACCATTGTGAATTAGCTGTTGTGATTGTGGAACCCTCAGATGCTCCACCCGTCAGATTTGATGGGCGAACCTGGGTACGGGTTGGGCCAAGGCGAGCGAGCGCGACCCCTGAAGAAGAACGCCGCCTCAACGAAAAACGACGTGTTAAAGACTTACCCTTTGATTTATATCCGTTGACGAATGCATTGATTGAGGATCTTAATTTAGATAGTTTTCAACGTGACTATTTAACCTCAGCATTAGCTCCGGATGTTCTCGAAGCAAATCAGCGATCGCTCACTCAACAACTCATCTCTGTTCGTTTTACAACACCTGAACCGGAATGTCATCCCACGGTATTGGGAATTCTCGTCATTGGCAACGACGCTAGACAATTCATCCCTGGAAATTACATCCAATTCCTGAGAATTGACGGCACTGAACTCGGTGATCCCATTCGAGATCAAAAAGAAATCACCGGCTCATTACTGGATATCTTACGAGTGTTAGATGAAACCATCAAAATCAACATTTCTATTGCCTCAGATATCACCAGTTACGCCCGTGAAATCCAAAAACCTGACTATCCGATTGAAGCCCTCTGGCAACTCACGCGCAATGCGATCATGCATCGTTCCTACGATCAAACGAATGCGCCAGTGAAGGTGTACTGGTTTAGCGATCGCATTGAAATTTCTAACCCAGGCGGTTTATTTGGACAGGTCACACCTGAAAATTTTGGTCAGGGTGTAACCGACTATCGCAATCCTCATCTCGCCGGAGTGATGAAAGATTTAGGTTACGTACAACGCTTTGGTTATGGGATTCCATCCGCGAAACGTGCCTTAACAAAAAATGGGAATCCAGCCCCAGAGTTTGTGCTCGAAACTTCATACACATCTGTGATTGTGAGGAAGCCAGTATGAACCCACCCATCATTGCATTTTTTAATAATAAAGGTGGTGTTGGTAAAACATCCCTGGTCTATCATTTAGCCTGGATGTATGCTGATTTAGGCTTGAGCGTCATTGCTGCTGATTTAGATCCACAAGCCAACTTAACCGCCGCATTTTTAGACGAGGAGCGACTCGAAGAAATTTGGGAAAATAATCATGGCGATCGCTACGATACTATTTTTCGATGTGTTCAGCCTTTAATTAGTGGCATCGGTGACATTAATACCCCAACTCTTGAAAAAATAGATGATGATCTGAATCTTCTGATTGGAGACTTAAAGCTCTCAGGATTTGAAGATGATTTATCGTCTCAATGGTCTGATTGTTTGGATCGAAAAGAGCGATCGTTTCGTGTAATTTCAGCATTTTGGCGCATTTTAAGCCAGCCAGCCCAAGCAAAACATGTTGATGTTATTTTAGTTGATCTAGGGCCTAATTTAGGCGCGATTAACCGAGCAGCCTTGATTGCATCAGACTATGTTGTGATCCCCCTTTCTCCAGATTTATTTTCATTACAAGGACTCAAGAATTTGGGGCCGACAGTGAGGCGGTGGCGAAGAGAATGGCAAGAACGGATTCCGAAAAATCCAGTCCCTCAGCACCTCGATCTACCCACCGGTAAAATGCAACCCGTTGGATACGTTATCTTGCAACATGGGGTTCGTTTTGATCGTCCAGTGCAGGCGGTTCAAAAATGGATTGAGCGCATTCCAAGTACCTATCAATTCGATGTGCTGCATCATCAGGTACAAGAATTTCAAAACCCATCCCATGATTCCCATCGTCTAGCACTGCTCAAGCATTATCAAAGCTTGATGCCAATGGCTCAAGAGTCTCATAAACCCATGTTCCATCTCAAGCCTGCGGATGGCGCGATTGGGTCTCATCTGGCAGCGGTCAAAAATGTGTATCACGATTTCAAATCCTTAGCTCAGATCATTGCAGAGCGCATCGATCTAGAATTACCCACATTTTAAGTTGAACTGAACTACGCGACGCGGGAGAGGCGGGATTCTTGGAGGCGGCGGAGCCAGGTTTTGAGGTAGGCGCGGTTGGCGGCTTTTTCCGTGGGGTCATTGGTAGAAAAGGGGTGGGGGGCGAGGCCTTGGATGGCGGCGGTGGTGACGCAGAACATGGATTTTTGGAAACTTTCGCAGATTTGGACGCGCAGATCGTCTTCTTGGCGGAGGCGATCGCGATAGATGGCGTGGAGATAGTCCGGGAGATAATGCCGCATGTCTTGCATGAGGAGGGTGGGGGGAATGCCGGAGCCACCGATGGGGAGGGGGTCGGCATAGAGCGCACCGTAGGCAAATTGGTCTTGGTCTTGGGGGATTTGGTAGGCTTGGGCGTTGTAGGAAATCGTGCCGGGGAAGGGAGTGCCTCGGAAGAAGACGGCTTCGACGTAGGGGACGGCGGTGTCCATCAGGAAGGTGAGACCCTGGGAGGGGGGCAGGATGTCGTAGGTTTGGCCCCGGAGTTCGACGCGGTAGGTGATCGGGCGACTGGCATCGGCGACGAGGCCGTTGAGGATGAGGGCCACCACATCCGGGACGGTGTGGATTTCGCCGTGATCGTAGGCATCGGATAGGTCGATGAAAATATCGCTCATGACGCGCCAAAACTGGCCGAGGGCGCTGTAGTAGCAGAGTTGCCGTACCTGTTCGGGGAGGTAGTCGGGGAAGAGTTTGTGGAGGGTGAGCATGGCGGGGTTGCCGCGCCAGCGGGCTTGGATGGCGGCGGCGGCGAGGGTGGCGAATTCGGGGGTGTCGAGGAAGGCATCGAGGCGGCCGCCGCCGTGCCAGAACATGGCTTTCATGCAGTATTCGGCGTATTCGTAGTTGATCCGATCGTGCCACCAATGTTTGAGGAGGCGGGGGAGGCTGCGATCGCCGTTGACATATTTAAAAAACGGAAAGAGGCGTAAAAACTGATGATTGGCAATATAAATCAGGTTGCGGGAATAGGCATCGAGAACAATGCCGTAACTTTTCAACACCCCCACGACTTCGATCACGTTTTCCGGGCTGTCATGGAGGAGAGCTTGGCCCTGTTCGAGGCGGGCGATGAAGTCGTTGATGTTGGGTTGAAAGGGAATTGGGGGAGCAGTGAGCATGGGCTTAGTCGGAGGAAAGGGTAGGAGAGATCGCAGGGGCGACCAGGGAAGGAGCTGAGAGGGGCGATCGCACGGCTGTACCGAGGGTCGGGCGGCGCAGTTCCGGACTCACAACAAAATCCGTGGCTTGATTTTCACTCCAGCGCACCACCCAAGCGGGTTGTAACCCAAAGATCACCAGCAATGCCGTCAAGACTAAGGAGGGTAAATGATCCTGAAATGCCACCCTGGGAATGGCTGCCAAGTTGTCGGGTAAGCGTCCAAAAAAGACCCGATTCACCATCAATAAAAAGTACACCGCCGTTAAGCCGGTTCCGACCAAGCAAATCAGGGTCGGAATTGTAAAAATGGCGAAGGTGGCCCGAAATACCATGAATTCGGCGATGAACCCGACCATGCCGGGTAATCCTGCACTGGCCATCACCCCAATAATCATTAAACTGCCGGTAATCGGTAAGCCTCGCTCTGGGTTGAGCAGGCCCCGCAGGATCGTCACGTCTCGCGTGCCGGTTTTCTGATACACCACCCCAACCAACACAAAGAGCAGGGCAGAAATTAAACCGTGGCTCACCATTTGAAAAACGGCGGCGGTCATGCTGAGGGGGGTACAGGCGGCGGCGGCGAGCAGAATATAGGCCATGTGGGCGATGGAGGAGTAGGCGACGACTTTTTTCATGTCCTGCTGGGCGATCGCACTAAAGGCCCCATAGAGGGCGCTGATCGTCGCTAGGATCGCCAAACCCGGAGCCAAAATGATCCAGGCTTTGAAAAAGAGGCCCACACCAAATTTAATCAGCCCATAGGTTCCCAACTTCAGCAACACCCCCGCGAGGAGCACAGAAACCGGGGTCGAGGCTTCCACATGGGCATCGGGGAGCCAGGTATGGAAGGGAAAAATCGGAATTTTGATGAATAGGCCGATCAAGAGCATGATCAGCAATGCCATTTCCACTTCCATGGGAAGGGAGTGATGGCGCAGGGGTTCGTAGTCGAAGGTTTTCGCCCCACTGGCCCACACCAACCCCAAAAACGAGGCGAGGACGAGGATGCCCGACAGGGCCGTGTAGATCAAAAATTTCATCGCTGCGTAGCCGCGCCGACCGCCGCCCCAGATCGCGATCAGGAAGTAGAGGGGGATGATTTCTACTTCATAGAAGAGGAAGAATAGGAGTAAATCTTGGGCCAGGAAGGCTCCGGCGGCTCCGGCACTGAGGAGCAAAATGAGGCTGAAGTAGAAGCGGGGTCGATCAATCTCGGCGCGGGTGCAGAAGATGGCGACGAGGGTTAAAAAGCCGTTGAGGAGAACGAGGGGAAAGGAAAGGCCGTCGAGGCCGAGGTGATAATTCAGGCCCAGCACGCCAATCCAGGGCAGATATTCACTGAATTGGGCTTCGAGGTGGTCGGGGTTGAAGCCGAGGGTGATCGGGATTAAGAGGAGCAGGACGAGGAGGGCGATCGCTAACGCCATCCGTCGCGCCCAGAGATTGGGTACGGATTGCGGCAGGAGAGCGATCGCGATCGCCCCCAACACCGGAATCCAAATCAAAGCACTCAACAGCATGGTTAACCAATCTCCATCTAAAACAGCACCAATCCCCGATCAACCGCCCGCAAACCACAGTGACCACACCGAAGTGACGATCGACCACTGGCCACTAAAAATCAACCAGAACAAGGCCGCTACCCCCAGAAAAATCGTCAGTAAATAGAACTGAGATTGCCCGGAGGTGTTGTATTTCAAGGTATTGCCCCCGAAAATCGTCGCCAAGCCCACTAAATTCACCACGCCATCGACAATGTAGCGATCGCACCACACCGCCAACCGCGACAGACTCGCCACCAGATTCATCACCGTCAGTTTATAGATCTGTTCGATATAAAAATCATAGGCAAACAGGTCTTGGAAAAAGCGCAGTCCCATTTGGGTGGGTCGAGCGGTGGTGCGCTGGAGGGGAATCCAGAAACCGCAGAGCAGCCCGATCACCCCGGAGGCGATCAGGATCGGCAATCCCCAGGTAATCGTCCAAGGGGGGGGGACTTGGAGCATCGGTGCGCCCGCACTGAGCCAGAGCGTCCACCGGATCGGAACTGTGGGAATCAATAGGGCAACCAACGTCAGGGTCACAAGCGGAAACGCCATTGGCCAGGGGACTTCTGGAGCGCGGCGGGTTTTCGGCTGTTTGGGGCCGAGAAAGACGAGGCGAAAGACCCGCACCAAATTCATGGCGCTGAGAATATTCACAAAGCCCAGAATCACCAATAGCCAGGGGGGAATCGGCCAAGCCCCATCGAGCCAACGGCGCATTGTCCAAAATTCACCGAGGGGAAAGGCGGTGATCAAACTGGCGGCTCCCACGACATAGGCGGTGGTGGTGGCGGGCATCCGCGACCAGAGGCCGCCCATTTCGGTGATGTTTTGGTTGCTGGTGGTGAGGATGATGCTGCCGACGCTCATGAAGAGGAGGGCTTTGGCGATCGCATGGGTAAAGAGCAACAACAGCGCAATATCCACATGGTTCAGACCCACCGCAATAAACACCAAGCCAATATAGGCACTGGTGGAATGGGACATGGTGCGCTTAATGTCGATTTGGGCGATCGCCATCAGCGAACCCCCCACCGCCGTCACCGTCCCCAACGTAATCAGCACAATTTCCGACACCGGCGACAGGGTAAACACCGGCTGCAACTGGATCAGCACATAGGCCCCCGCACTCACCACCACGGAATTCCGCATAATCCCCGCCGGATTTGGCCCCTCCATCGCCTCATCCAACCAAAGATTGAGGGGAAACTGCGCACATTTTCCCGTCGGCCCCGCAATCAACGCCAACCCCAACAAGGTCGCCGTCAATGGCGGTAACGTTGAGTCATCCGCCCAACTCGCCAACTGACTAAAATCCAACCCTTCTCCATAATTCGACAGCGCCACAATCCCCATCAGCAGCAAAATATCCCCGACCCGCTTCGTTAAAAACGCATCCCGCGCCGCCGTCACCACCAAGGGCTGAGCATACCAAAATCCCACGAGCAGATAGGTTGAAAGGGTGAGAATTTCGAGCAAGCCATAGCTCATCAACAGAGAATCACTAATCGCCAACCCACTTAACGCCGCTTCAAACAGCCCCATCAAGCCATAAAACCGCGCCAGGGAGGCATCTTTTTCCATATAGCCCAAGGCATAGAGTTGCACCAAGAGACTAATCCCGGTGATCACTTCCAACGCCCCCAAACTAATCGGCGAAATATTGATTTTGAGCGTCAGGGTCAGATCCGCCACCTGTAACCATTGCCACATCACCTGTCGGGCGGGATGCGTCCAAATGGCGTTAAAGGCGATCGAGCCATGGAGAAAGGAAAGCAGCGTCATCAAAAGATTGACGTAGGCTGCTGGCCGGGGGCCCGTGCGGCGGATGAAGCCGAAAGACCAGGGCAGGGTAAGGATTGCCCCGATCAACCCATAAATCGGGATCAGCCAGATATTTTGGAGCAGCAACTCAACCATAGGGACGGGATAACTTGGGCAGCATCATGAATGAAAAATTCTGGTCATGGTGGAACGCGATCGCAGGGATTCAACCGGGATAGTCTGACCGTGAATCGGCCTGAGTCCCATCCCTCCCCCGTGAGCGTTCCCATCGGACGGCCGAGGATAGCCGTAGGACATCGGATGGTCGGCATTGCGATCGGTGGAACTGTCCCGCTGGCAAATCTGGCAGATCTACCACAAGCAAGGGCCGATCGGTGGAACAGCCGAGCCAGAATTTTCAACTGGACGACTCGACGGTCAAGCCGAGAACGCACCACCACTCCGTTTGCGAACCACATCGATCATGTGGTCTCTCCAGAGCTAAAAAAATTATAAAGCACCCTGTCCCGTTCCCCTCAGAGCTTGGCCAGACAGGATTGGCACGAGGTTGACAAAAACGGCAACCACATTAATTTTTATTAACTATAAGATTTAAAAAAATCATAAAGATTTATATTGTCAAAGGTGCAAAGGTTTCCTATGCTTTTGAGTAGGTCAAGAATTGAAGATATTCTAAACGGACACCCCCGTCTCTATTTGGCTCTGCTAACTAGGGCGAGTTTGATCTGGATAACACCAAGATTCTTGGCTCGCAATCCTAACCTCAAGAATCTCATTCTCAAGAATTGTATCGACAGGCTGATGATTGAATTCGTTGGAATTTCAGTCAAGCAGCGTGTTGGTCACGCTCGCAGGTCTGTGCCTGTCCAACGGATGCGCCTCACTTGATTGCCAAGAGAATTTTGAGTCCACCTCGCAGTTCTTCGGAGTTGTGGGACTATTGCCCATTCTAAATACATTTTTATGTACGTGCGTACTAAGGAGACTAACTAATGTCCATTGCAGTAGGAATGATTGAAACCCTTGGCTTTCCGGCCGTTGTAGAAGCTGCTGATGCGATGGTCAAAGCGGCACGGGTGACCCTGGTGGGTTACGAAAAGATTGGTTCAGGTCGTGTGACGGTCATCGTCCGGGGTGATGTCTCGGAAGTGCAAGCGTCGGTGGCGGCAGGGAAAGAAAATGTGACCCGTGTCAACGGTGGTCAAGTGCTGTCAACCCATATCATTGCGCGTCCTCACGAAAACTTGGAGTATGTCCTTCCCATTCGCTACACCGAAGAAGTGGAACAGTTCCGCACCTATTAATGTGCTGCTGAATTTCGTTCCTCTCCATCGTTTGTGAAACTCTCTTTATTGATATCTGGAGCATAATTATTATGTCGATTGCTGTTGGAATGGTTGAAACCTTGGGTTTTCCGGCTGTGGTAGAAGCAGCGGATGCGATGGTGAAAGCCGCTCGTGTGACCCTGGTGGGCTATGAAAAAATCGGGACTGGACGGGTCACCGTGATTGTGCGGGGCGATGTTTCCGAGGTACAGGCTTCTGTGTCGGCGGGGGTTGAAAATGTGAAGCGTGTGGATGGCGGTCAAGTGCTGTCTACCCACATCATTGCGCGTCCCCATGAAAACTTGGAGTATGTGCTCCCGATTCGCTACACCGAAGCGGTTGAGCAATTCCGTGAAAGTGTGAATCCTCCGATGCGTCGAGTTTAGGATGCAACTCGCGCAAGTGATGGGCACGGTGGTGAGTACCCAAAAGCTCCCCACAATGACGGGGATTAAGTTGCTGTTGTTGCAAATGATTGACCATGACGGTAACTTGTTGCCCCGCTATGAAGTCGCTGCTGACCAAGTGGGTGCAGGGATGGGGGAGTGGGTGCTGGTGAGTCGCCGTGCGATCGCCCCCAATCCTGCGGGAGACCAAGACCAACGACCGATTGATGCCCTCGTCGTTGGCATTATTGACACCGTATCGGTAGATAAAGGCTTGCTCTACAGCAAGAAAGACGAATACCGTCGCTGAAGGCATCGGTGTTTAACACCTTAAATAGTATTCATTCAACTTTAGAGGAAAAGGACTATGGTCGTTCGTCGGCGGGCGGCTCCCCCTACCCCGTGGTCTAGAGATTTAGCCGAACCAGATATCGATCAATCTGCTTACGTTCACTCCTTTTCAAACATCATTGGTGATGTGAAAATAGGGGCAAATGTGCTGATTTCCCCTGGGACATCGATTCGGGCAGATGAAGGCTTTCCCTTCCACATTGGAGCGAGCACTAACATTCAAGATGGTGTGGTCGTCCATGGCCTCGAAAAAGGCCGGGTTTTGGGAGATGATGGTCAAAGCTACTCCGCCTGGATTGGTGAGGATACTTGTATCACCCACATGGCCTTGATCCATGGGCCGGTGTATATCGGAAATAATTGCTTTATTGGTTTTCGTTCAACGGTCTTTAATGCCCGTGTGGGACATGGCTGCATTGTGATGATGCATGCCTTGATTCAGGATGTGGAAATTCCTGCGGGCAAATATGTGCCGTCGGGGGCTGTGATCACGAATCAACAGCAGGCAGATCGCTTGCCTGATGTCCATGAAGATGATCGGGCGTTTGCCCATCATGTGGTTGAGGTGAATGAGGCCTTATTGACGGGCTATCGCTGTGCGGAAGACCCTTCTTGCATTTTGCCAATTCGCAACGAAGTGGATGCACTGCACTCTAAACCGGGGAATGGATATTCTCCCACTGCTGACGATCATGATTTGGTAGGAACTATGAGCTTGAGTCCAGAAACAATTGAACAGGTGCGATCGCTGCTGAGCCAAGGCTATAGCCTGGGACTAGAACATGCTGATGCGCGGCGTTATCGCTCGAAGTCATGGCTGACGGCGGAATCAATCCAAGGCCGTCGTGATGATCAGGTATTGGCTGAACTTGAATCCCGCCTCCGGGAATTTCCGGGGGAATATGTGCGTTTGATTGGTGTGGATACCCATGCGAAACGCCGGGTTCTCGAAGCCATCATTCAACGTCCCGATGGTACGTCCCCTGTCCATAAGCGCCAGAAAAGCGTCGTTGTGTCATCTCGGCCGACGGGTCGAGGGGCCGGGGCTGTGGCGGTGGGTGCATTATCGGGTGATGTCGCGACCCAAGTCCGTGACTTGTTGCGCCAAGGCTATCGGATTGGCACTGAGCATGCGGATGCGCGTCGCTATCGCTCGAAATCTTGGCAGACCTGTCCGCAAATCAAGGCGACACGGGAGGCAGATGCGATCGCAGAACTCAATCATTGTCTCCAAGACCACCAAGGCGAATATGTTCGCCTGATTGGCATTGATGCCAACGCCAAACGGCGCGTCCTCGAAACCATCATCCAACGCCCCGATGACGTACCCGGTGCCACAAAAGCCAACGGTAAAGTCAACGGCAAAGCCAGCATCAGCCTCAACGGCAGTGCCAACGGCAGCGGTGACCTGACCCAACAAGTTCGGCAACTGCTCAGTCAAGGTCTAGCGATTCGCGCCGAACATGCCAGCAAGCGCCGCTATCGCTCGAAATCTTGGCTCACCTGTGAAGGCTTGAGCGGCACCAGTGAAGCCCAAGTCATGGCCCAACTGTCGCAAATTTTGAGCGACTGCCCAGGGGAATATGTCCGTTTAATCGGGGTTGATCTTGAGGCGAATCGCCGCATCAAAGAGGTGATGATTCAACGCCCCGACGACAGCACCGCCCCCAAAGCCAGCAGCAACGGGAAAGCCAGCGCCTTCAGTGCCCCCGCTAGCAACGGCTACAGCCGCACGGGAGCCAGCACCAGCACCCAACTCGATCCAGCAGTCCAAGATCAAGTGCGGAATCTGTTGCGTCAAGGCTACACCATTAGCACCGAACATGCCGACAAACGCCACTTCCGCGCCAAGTCCTGGAAACCCTGTGCTCCCATTTCAGCCACCCGCGAAGCCGAAGTGTTCAACCACTTAGAAGGGTGTTTAGCCGAACATGCCGGGGAATACGTGCGGTTACTCGGAATTGATGCCAAAGCGAAGCGGCGTGTGTTGGAACAGATCATCCAACGCCCTTAAGCCTCGTCCTAACCAAAGTCAGCCGCGCTGACTTTGGTGTTTTGCAATTTTTTCCACCGTGGTCATGCCTTTGCAACCTTTGCACCTTTGTTCACTGCCCCATGTCCGGGTTGTCGGTGATGTCATTATTCATCCCAGTGCGGCGATCGCTCCCGGTGCAATTTTGCTAGCAGCCCCCCCAGGTCGGATTGAAATTGCAGCCGGAGCCTGTATCGGCATGGGCGTGATCCTCAACGCCGGCAACGGTGAAATCACGATCGCCGAAGGAGCCAGTCTTGGCCCAGGAGTTTTAATTGTTGGCCCCTGTCACATTGGCACCAACAGTTGTATTGGTGGACTGTCCACCCTCTACGCCACCTCCGTCGCCGCCATGAATGTCGTCCTCGCCGGCAGCCTCCTCGGTGCGCCCCCCGATCAAAATCGGCCCCCTCACCCCGTTGCTGCATCTGCATCGTCCCCAGAGCAGCAGGCTTCAGAGGTTGAATCCGATCCTTGGTCTCTTGAGGCAGCGCCACCGGAACCAACACCTAGCCCACCCCCTGAACCGCCCCCTGTTCCCGAACCGCTGAACCATCATCCTGAATCTTCACCTCATGTTGATCAGTCTGCTGCGATCGCAACGCCGGATGAACCCACCCAGCAACAATCGGAGCGATTGAAGAAGAGTAAAGTCATGATTAATCAATTACTGATTACCCTGTTTCCCCACGATGAACAGATTCAGAGTCGTCAGCAGGAACAGCCTTAAGATCGGGTCTATAGTTATTGTTTTTTTTGAGAAAAACGAGAGTCAATACTATCAAGATCGTAAACATTTGTAACCATAAATTACGATCAATCTGAGCATCATCGTGGGACACTCCTCGCGATACCCATCAGCCTCTTCTCAGAACCCTAGAGTTTGGATTAGTCTACGCAAGATTGTCCTAACTCATTCTGTTATGGAACACCAGCAACTTAGCTCAAACCCTTAGGCAGCGAGGATTTGAGCAATTTTCTGCATTCATAAAAATGCCTGTCGTCTTTCCTTAACAAAGTATTAATTTTTTTAATGTGTCCGAAAAGGAATCACAATTATCAGATTCATAAAATTGCCTAGACTTTTCCTAAAAAGGTTGAGCCTTCGTGATAAGCTAAAACGTGACATAAACAACTTGTCATTAAACAGAAATTCTTTGAACGCCAACTTGGGCTGAGTTGTTACTGTTTGATACGGAAACGAATAAAAGGTTCCGCTTTGATGCCCCTCCCTTCGTCACGTCACAGTCACGCCAACCGGCCCGCAGTTGTGAGTAGAAATCACTGTTAAACGTAAGCCTCACCACGACTTATTAAAGGAGGAATTTGAGGATATGGTACAAACCAAACCTGGGTTTGAGGCGGGCGTAAAGGACTATCGTCTGACCTATTACACCCCCGATTACACCCCCAAGGACACTGACCTGCTCGCATGCTTCCGGATGACCCCGCAACCGGGCGTTCCTCCTGAAGAAGCTGGTGCGGCTGTGGCAGCAGAATCATCCACCGGAACCTGGACCACGGTATGGACGGATGGTTTGACCGACCTGGATCGCTACAAAGGTCGTTGCTATGACCTCGAAGCGGTTCCGGGTGAAGATAACCAGTACTTTTGCTTCGTGGCCTATCCCCTCGACCTGTTTGAAGAAGGGTCGGTCACCAACGTGTTGACCTCCATTGTTGGTAACGTGTTCGGGTTTAAAGCCCTGCGTGCCCTGCGTTTGGAAGATATTCGTTTCCCCGTAGCGTTGATCAAAACCTTTGAAGGCCCGCCCCACGGGATTACCGTTGAGCGCGACAAACTGAACAAGTATGGTCGTCCCCTTTTGGGTTGTACGATTAAGCCCAAATTGGGTCTGTCTGCCAAGAACTACGGTCGTGCAGTCTATGAATGTCTGCGCGGTGGTTTGGACTTCACCAAAGACGACGAAAACATTAACTCTCAGCCCTTCATGCGGTGGCGCGATCGCTTCCTCTTCGTCCAAGAGGCGATCGAGAAAGCCCAAGCCGAAACCAACGAAATCAAAGGGCACTACCTCAACGTCACCGCTCCCACCTGCGAGCAAATGATGGAACGGGCCGAATTCGCCAAAGAAATCGGCACTCCGATCATCATGCATGACTTCTTCACCAGTGGCTTCACCGCCAACACCAGCCTATCCAAATGGTGTCGTCGTAACGGTGTGTTGCTGCACATCCACCGCGCCATGCACGCTGTGGTTGACCGTCAACGGAACCACGGGATTCACTTCCGCGTGTTGGCCAAATGTCTCCGCCTCTCCGGTGGGGATCACCTCCACTCCGGTACCGTCGTCGGTAAACTCGAAGGCGAACGCGGCATCACCATGGGCTTTGTTGACCTGATGCGCGAAGACTACGTGGAAGAAGATCGTTCACGCGGTATTTTCTTCACCCAAGACTACGCCTCCCTCCCCAGCACCATGCCCGTGGCATCCGGTGGGATTCACGTCTGGCACATGCCCGCCTTGGTGGAAATCTTCGGCGATGATTCTTGCTTACAGTTCGGGGGTGGTACCCTCGGTCACCCTTGGGGGAATGCACCGGGTGCAACCGCCAACCGGGTTGCCTTAGAAGCCTGTGTTCAAGCTCGTAACGAAGGTCGTAACCTCGCTCGCGAAGGCAACGACGTGATCCGCGAAGCCTGCCGCTGGAGTCCTGAATTGGCTGCGGCTTGCGAACTGTGGAAAGAAATCAAGTTCGAGTTTGAAGCAATGGATACCATCTAGGTTGGCAAACAGGATAAACGAACGGGTAAAACCGTTACCGTTTATCCTGAGTATTTCCACCTACAATCGGTCGGGTCGGAACCAGTTTTGCCCATGAACCCTAAAGATGTTGCCCAAGATACGGTGCAGATGCTGCAAAGCTACCTCACCTACCAGGCAGTGCGAGAAATCATCAATCAACTGACCGAGACCAACCCCCCCCAAGCCATTTGGCTGACTCATTATTCCGCTGGCAAACTCCAAGATGGGGAAGCCTATCTACAGGGGTTAATGCTGGAGCATAAAGAGTTAGTGTTACGGATTTTGACGGTGCGGGCTGACTTAACGGAGCAGATTGTTGATTTTTTACCGGGGATGGTTCGTGATGCGATTCAACTCTCGAACATGGAACATCGCCGCCAAGTTTTGGAACGCTTAACACGGTCTGACCCTGACCCGTCCGCTTCAACCGAATCTCCCTCTGATTAGGGATTTTTTGCACCCATCTTTACTTTAATGAGGTCTTAACCCATGGCAATGAAGACGTTACCCAAAGAGAAGCGTTACGAAACTCTTTCTTATCTTCCCCCGTTGACGGATCAGCAAATTGCGCTGCAAATCCAATACATGTTGGATCAAGGCTATATCCCGGCGGTTGAGTTTGAAAAAGATCCGAAGCCCAGCGATCACCACTGGACGATGTGGAAGCTGCCTTTGTTTGGTGCGAGCAGCCCCCAAGATGTGCTGAACGAAGTGCGCGAATGCCGTCAAGAGTATGCTGACTCTTACATTCGTGTGGTGGGTTTCGACAACATCAAGCAATGCCAAACGGTGAGCTTCATCGTGTACAAGCCCGGTGTCAGCCGCTTCTAGGTTGAACCGCGTTTGAATTGATTGTGTTGAATTAATCTAAAAAGGAACTGAGTTGATCGGTTCCTTTTTTGCTGAGCGATTGAATGTCCTACTGGCGGGTAAGATATGCCCGCACGCCTTAACTCCTTGGATATGACTGGAGTGGGAGCGTCTCGCTCCCTTCGTTCCCTAGCTGTTTGGTGATGCTCCCTAGCTGGTTAGTGATGATGTTGATCCGGATTTCGTATGACTACTACAGAGTCAAGACTTAATATTCGGATTGTATTGAATGTCCAACGCTCAACGTGACGGTGCGTTACGCTTCGCTAACAGCACCCTACAAACATCCTAATTCTTGGCATTGACGCTGCACTACTCTGATATGTGCTGCTCTAGCTGATCCAGAATCTGAGTTAACCAAGCTCTGGCCGCTGCCTCGGTCTCGAAATGTCGATTCGCATAGTCGGCGATCGCTTCCCACGGGAAAAGTTGGGCGGCCAAGGCGGCCCGCCCTTCTGCAATAACGGTGCGATGCCATGGCTGAAGTTGGGGAGCAAGGCAGTTTCGCAGCACGGCTTCATCCGTGAGTCCCTCCCAATCCGCTTCAGCAAACTCAGCAGATAAGAAGCTATAGAGGGATTCATAGTCTGGTGAACCGCTCATGCTTAACGGGTCGGATAGGACGTGAGCAACAAGCAACGACCATGAGCCGTTTTGGTCATCACAGCCCGCAGACTGTTGCTGCTGGCAATATTGCGCAAGGCCGCCGGACGGCTAGCGACTCGGCCCACCACAGTCCCCGCTGCATAGTCCACGACTCGTTTTTCACCGACGGCGGCCCCGCTCACCCAGTTGTTCAACGCTGTAGCCTGGGCGGTGAGGGCGGCTTGGATGTGGGTGGTGGCAGTTGCCAGATTTGGATAGGTACTGGCGGCACTGATGGGGCTATTGTTGAGGCGATCAACCAGTTGTTGATCCGTGTGGCCCACATGACGGGCGATCGTGTGACCGCCTTGGGCTTCTTGTTGTTGTAACCAATTTTGAGGAAATGCGGTGGGGACACATTGAGCCAGAACCGCTGTGCTGGCCGCTCCCATCGACAGAAGCGAAAAAGCAACCGACAGTCCAACGGCCCGAACCGCTGAGGCTAGGGGATTTTGATGTGGGGTAGGCATAGACTAAAAACCTCTAGGCTGACCCCGCCATTTTACCACTCACCCCCGATGATCATGTTTGGGGTGAGGTGGGGGCGAGCATGAGATTCACCCCGGCAATGATCAAGGCCATGATCAGGAGCATTAGAGGTGCGATCGCTGCCCCGAAAAAGAGCAACGACAGCAACGCCACAAAAATCGGCACGAAACTATAGATAATGCAGGCGGTGCGGGTCGCTCCGATCGCAATCACGGAAAGATTGTATTGCAGATAGCCGAGGCCCGATGCACCAATGCCCATGTAGAGGATGCCGAGTTGGGAGGCGATCGCGCTGGTGCGCAGTTGCTCGATGGGATGTTCCGGGGCGGCGAGCAAGAGGAGAAAGATCACGCCAAAGAGGGCGGCGTAGTAGGTGAGGGTGAAGCCAGAGTAACGGCGGGAGAGGCGTTTCAGCAGCAGCGAATAGGCGACCCAACAAAATACCGCCAGCAGCATCAGGGCATCGCCTTGGTTGAATTGGAGGGTGATCAGGTTTTGAAGATTGCCGCCAGTGAGGAGGAGGATCACGCCGAGGAAGGCGATCGCACCCCCCAAGTAGTTTTTGAATGCCAGGGTTTCCCCCAGGATCAGCGCCGCCGCAATGCTAGTGATGATCGGATTGGTGGCGTTAATGATCGCGGTGTTAATTACGGCGGTATAGCGCAGACTACTAAAGAAAAAATAATGGTAGCCCACAATCCCCGACAGACCCAGCAAACTTAAGGGCAGCAGATCCCGCCGTGCCACCGTTAAACTGAGACCGGGCAACCGCCACGCCATCACTGTGAGAAACAGGAGTGCCACCAGATACCGCCAGAGGGACGTGGTGAGGGGCAGCAGATCGGCGGTGGTGTATTTACCCGCGATAAAACTCCCGGCAAACAGCAAACTAGCGCCGAGGGGCAGGGCGATCGGCGGAATTTTCAGGGGCATCGGGGATAGAGCCATGAAGGTGAACGATGAAATCTGATCCTGATCATCACGAAGAAACAAGGGGCTTAAGCCCCTTGCCTGGGATGGCGGCAGCCTTGATTTACTGCCAAGCCTGTTGCAGCGTCGTGACAAAATCGGGGTAGGAAATGGCGGCGGCTTCGGCGCGGTAGATGTGGGTTGTGCCGCTGGCGTTGAGGGCGGCGATCGCTAAACTCATGGCGATCCGGTGGTCGGTGTGGCTGTCTAGATCTGTGCCTTTGAGGGGAGTGCCGCCGGTGATTTCGAGGCCGTCGGGGTGTTCTGTCACCGTTGCGCCCATGCGACTCAGTTCCGCTGCGATTACGGCGAGGCGATCGCTTTCCTTGACCCGCAATTCTTCAGCATCTTTAATCACCGTCGTCCCCGTGGCAAACACCGCCGCCACCGCTAGGATCGGCACTTCATCAATGAGACGCGGGATGATATCGCCTGCGATCGTGCAACCCTTTAACGCAGAGTGACGCACCCGCAAATCCGCCACCGGTTCCCCCGTTACGGTGCGGGGATTTTCTTCCGTAATATCCGCCCCCATCATCGCCAAGGCTTCTAATACTCCCGTCCGGGTCGGGTTCATCCCCACATTTTCAATCAACAGATCCGAACCGGGAGTAATCGCCGCCGCCACCAACCAAAACGCCGCCGAACTAATATCCCCCGGCACAATCACCGTCTGCCCGGTGAGTTTTCCACTGTGCCCCGTCACCGTCACACTGAGCCGCTCCGGATCGACGGTGAGATCTGCCCCAAAGGCTTTGAGCATCCGTTCACTGTGATCGCGGGAGAGGGCGGGTTCGATCACGGTGGTTTGCCCCGCAGCGGAGAGGCCGGCGAGGAGAATGCAGGATTTCACCTGGGCGGAGGCGATGGGAGAATGGTAGGTCATGCCCTGGAGATGTTGACCGTAGACGGCGAGGGGGGCGAGGTTGTGATTGTTGCGGCCCCAAATTTGCGCCCCCATTTGGCTGAGGGGTTTGATGACGCGGGACATGGGGCGCGATCGCAATGACCCATCCCCCGTTACTGTAAACAATCGTTCTGGATGGGAGGCGAGCAGACCGAGCATGAGGCGCAGGGTTGTCCCGGAATTGCCCGCATTGAGCACATCAACGGGTTCATCCAGCTTTCCCAGCCCGACACCCTCCACGGTGACGGTATCGGTATTCAGGTCAGAAATTCGCGCCCCCATGGCCCGAAAACAGGCCGCCGTACTGCGGGGATCTTCCCCCAATAAAAGACCGTGAATGGTGGTGGTTCCGGAGGCGATCGCCCCCAACATTAACGCCCGATGGGAAATCGATTTATCGCCGGGAATCGTGATCGTGCCCTGAAGGGATGCTGTGGCGGGGGGCGTGATGGTGAGGGTTTGGTGATCAGCGATCGCAGTCAGGGCAACGGTGGACATAGTTTAAGGGCAGCAATTTTAAGTCTTTTGATTGTACCAGTCTGCGATCGCGACCTCATCCCCCAGCCCCTTCCCCCTAGGAAGAAGGAGCGTCATGGATTCCCCTCGCCCGGTGGGCTACTGCTTATACACAAACTGCTCTTAACGATGTTCACCTTCTCTCGATCCCCCCTAGCCCCCCTTAAAAAGGGGGGAACGCAAAAAAGTCCCCCTTTTTAAGGGGGATTTAGGGGGATCAAACGCAGACGAGGCC
>NZ_JAQMTY010000289.1 GCF_028330765.1 Spirulina subsalsa CS-330
GACTTTTAGCTTGTTCACAAGTCGGGATAGGGCATTGCCACGACTTTAAATGGGCATGGAGAGACAGTAAGACTGCTTCGGTAGCAAGTCTCGGTGAAGTGTCAAGAATCACCGCTCCTTCAGGACGGTGAGTATGTCAACTTAGATCTCTCTGTAAAAAGATACAAACTCAATTAATGATGTCGTTAAAATCTCCCTTTTCTCAATCATCCTCACCCAAAAATCATCACCTCACCACAGGCGAAGTTAGCTCCCCTTAACCCACCATTTCACTCGCGTTTTCAATGAATCAAATACGTGAGCCAATGCTGTACTGTTCCCTCTGCATCTTGATCCTTCGGTTGCAGCCACCGCCAGGTTTTGCCCTCCCGTTGCCGCTGCAAATAAATATCAAAGGAATTCCCCGACTGCTTGACGGTTTGGGTTGGTAATTCAAGGTCTAGATCATAACGACCTTGGAGGTGATAGGTCGGTAACTTAGCCAGATATTGAGCGTCTAATTGACGTACCTTAATATGAGAAATGCGTAAGTTTGGATTCGCTGCATTAAGCTGTTGACTGATGGCATTTTGACTATGCTTAACTTGCAGGATAATCGCTTTTTTGATCGTATCACTGTTCGGAGAAAGACTCACTGAGGGCGATCCCCCCCCACAGGCGGTGAGGGTCAGCAACAAAAACAGCAAACACCCGCTCCACAACAACCGTGACACAGGGAAGGAAGCGGCAAAACGTGCAGGCAAAAGGCGGAACATCATCAATCTCATTCATAAAAGCAATCCATCTTAATCTAAACGTTATCGAACAATCTGCATCAACCGCATCTGCCGCGATCGCAACACCCCTGCATCAGTGGGTTACGGCGGATTGCTGAATTGCTGTGATCGCGGGGGTTTAAGCCGCCTAACCCACCCTACTAGATTGACACGGTTAAAGTAAGGTATTAAGTAGGGTGCTGTTAGCGAAGCGTAACGCACCAAGCACAGATGTTTCAGCGATCGCAGCCATTGCATAACTTAAGACGTGCCACGACACTACAGTACAGCCACAATGCAGCCTGATTTGGGCTGTGCTTGGGGACGCTAAAGTTTGGGGCGGGAGGAGTGGCTGGTGACTTCGTGGAGGGATGGCAGTTCTCGCCATTCGAGGCGGTAGAGTTGCAGCGGGTCTTGTTTGCCCTTGACGAGGGTGGGGGGGAGTTTGATCAAAGGGTAGTCTTTGTAGTTGAGGCGTTGGACGGTGCTCGCGGCGAGGATGATTTCCCCGGCTTTGGCCACATCACAGATCCGGCTGGTGACGTTGGTGGTGTCCCCGATCGCCGCGTATTGAATCAGGCGGCGTGAGCCAATATTTCCCGCTGCGACGGGGCCACTGTTGAGGCCGATATGGATGGCGATGGGTTGGCGGTCTTGGTCTTGCCAGTCTTGGTTGAGGCGTTGGACGGCGTGCTGCATTTCGATCGCCACTTGGACGGCGCGATCGGTGTCGTCGGGGCGGGAATAGGGCGCACCCCAGATCGCGAGGAGGGCATCGCCAATGTATTTTTCTAACGTGCCTTCGTAGGTGAAAATGATCTCTTCCACCATGACGTTGAAATAGTCGTTGAGCATTTCGATCACGGCGCGGGGTTCCATGGTCGAGGACATTTTGGTGAAGTCGGTGATGTCGGCAAAAAGGGCGGTGACTTCGGTTTCAATGATGCCGAGGTCGCCCCCTTCCCGGAGTTTGCGGCTAATGGTGGTGGGGAAAAAGCGTTCGAGTTTGTCACGCCAGATCGCGTTTTCGCGCATCTTGTTGGCGAGGCGGGTGGTTTCGATCGCGATCGCCGCCTGATTAGCCAAAGCGGTGAGAAACTCTAAATCCTCGCCAGAATAGGCATTCGAGCAGGTTAAATTATCCACATACAACACCCCAATCACCTCATCACGGGGTTGCAGCGGCGCACACATCGAGGCGCGAATCGCCTGGATCAAAATGGAATGCGACCCCTCAAAGCGTCGATCTTCCGCCGCATCATCGGTGAGCACGGCATCGCCATGGCGGCGCACATAGTTGGTGATCTTCGTGCTGTAGAACTGGTAGCGCACGGAGAGGCCCGATCGCGCCTTGACAGCCTTTTGTTCTAATTTTTTCGTGCGTTCATCGACGAGTAATAACGCGGCCCGATCCACGTTCATAATTTCGAGCAACAATTCTAAAATTTTATCGAGCAGTTGATCGGGATCAGCAGAGGAGGCCAGTTGTTTACTGACTTCGAGGAGAATTTTCAACTTGTCAACGACCCGCTGATTTTTATCCTTTTCTTTGAGGCGCAGGGCTGAACCGGAGCGTTGATTTTTATCAATGAAGTCTTCAAGGGCGACTTGGGTTTGTTTGGGGGAATAGTGGCGGACGATGGGGAGGGGGGCATCGGTGGGGTCTTCGTTGTCGTCGGCAAACTCGCTATCGGTGTCAACGAGTTGCAGGGCTACCATGCCAAGGGTGATGCCATCGTCGAGGGTGATTTCCCGCTGTTTGATTTTGACGCTATTGACGAAGGTGCCATTGAGACTTTTTAAGTCCCGCAGCAGAAAGCGAAATTGATCGGGATTGGTGCGATCGCGCTCCATCAAAATTTCCGCATGGCGGCGCGACAAACTGTTATGTTTAATCACAATTTGATTCGTGGGCGCACGGCCAATGGTGTTCCGTCCCGGATTGAGGGGATAGATTGCTTCATGATCCGTTTTCGGATTGCACACCAACACGTAGCCCATAATCCCTCTACTGCATGGTTGCAAGGTAGTTTGCGGAGCCAACACGATCGAGACGGGCTTGTTTCTCTAGCACTTGATCCGTCAGGGATTGACGATAGGCCTGCACTTGGACGAGGAGATCCGGATCATGGGCGGCTAACATCTGCACGGCTAAGAGTCCGGCATTTTGCGCATTGCCGATCGCAACGGTGGCGACGGGAATCCCCCTCGGCATTTGCACAATCGAGTACAGAGAATCTACACCGTTAAGTTGGCGAGTGGTGACCGGCACGCCAATCACCGGCAAGGGGGTCAAGGCGGCCACCATACCCGGCAGATGGGCCGCGCCGCCCGCGCCGGCGATGATGACTTTGAGGCCGCGCTGATGGGCAGTTTTCGCGTAGTCTACCATCCGATCGGGGGTGCGGTGGGCGGAAACGATCGCAACGTCGTGGGGAATGTCAAACTGCTCACAGATGGCGATCGCAGCGGTCATGGTGGGCAGGTCGGAATCACTGCCCATAATAATGCCAATGGGCGGACGATCATAGGTCATGGAACGTTGCTCCTCAGGGCTAGAAGATGGATTAAAACCAATGGATTGGGGGTGACGTAGGGTTTATTGTCCCAAGAGAATATCTTTCTCAACTGTATCAATGAGCGCGTTCCCCTTGGTATTCTGGGGGGATTCTGGCGGAGTTCTGAATTGATGACTGATTGTTTGCTCACCTATGCTCGCTTGCCCGGTCGTTCCGGTTTGCACCATATTTACTTTGAAGGGGGCGCGATCGCCGCCATCACGCTAGCCAGTCCTGCCCCAGAAGCTCTGCCCCGCGTCCCCCAATTTGATTTTGAGGGTGATTGGTTGTCCTTGGGGGGAATTGATTTACAAATTAACGGCGGCCTGGGGTTAGCCTTTCCGGATCTTCACAGTGACGATCATCCCAACCTGGACAAGATCGCCGCCTATCTGTGGGATCAAGGGGTAGACGGGTTTTGTCCCACCCTTGTCACCACCTCGATCCAGAAGATTCACCAAGCCCTCGCCGTGATTGCCGCCTCTCCCCTGCGTCACCCCCAACCCCACCGCGCCCAAATCCTGGGGGTTCACCTCGAAGGCCCCTGCCTCAACCCCAGCAAGCGCGGCGCACATCCCGCCGCCCATTTACAACCCCTCAGCCGCGAGATGATGGCCTCGATCATCGGAGACTATGGCGACTTGGTTAAAATCGTCACCTTAGCCCCGGAATTAGACCCCAGCGGGGATGCGATCGCCTTCCTCACCGCCCAAAACATCATTGTCAGTCTCGGCCATTCCCTCGCCACCGCCTCCGACGCGCACCAGGCTTTCGACCAGGGCGCAACGATGGTCACCCACGCCTTTAACGCCATGCCCCCCTTGCACCACCGCGATCCCGGTCTGCTCGGAGCCGCCTTGACCCGTGCAACGGTGCGCTGTGGCGTGATTGCCGATGGGGAGCATGTTTGTCCGCTGATGTTGGATCTGCTGCTGCGGATGGAACGCGATGGGGTGTTTTTGGTCAGCGATGCCCTCGCTCCCATCGGTTTACCCGACGGCGACTATCCCTGGGACGATCGCACGATCACCGTCACCCACGGCACAGCCCGCCTCGATGCCCACACCCTCGCCGGGACAACGCTCCCCCTTTTAGCCGGGGTGGAAAATCTAGTGCGTTGGGGGATCTGTGAACCGGGACGCGCGATCGCCCTCGCCACCGAAGCCCCCCGCCGGGCGATCGCCCAAGCCGGCCTCACCCGCGGCCAAACCGGCCCCTTTCTCCGTTGGTCACGCCACCCCCAAACCGCCGCCCTCCACTGGCAACGATTCACCCTCCCCAGCAATGAACCGCGCCCCTCGCGCTAGGATAGCAGCGTATTGTTGCGAGTTTGATCATGTCTCGTCTCATCCCTCTTTTTCAGCCGAAGCTCCTCAAAAACTCGGTGCGAGCCTATAGTTTTCCGGTGAAGTTCTCCCCCGCTAATCCTACGGATATAACGGGGGCTTCTCAAACAAACAAAGAGAGTTGAACTCCCGTCGTTGCTTGAGCTTCCTGCTTCACAGGCCGACTAACGTCGAAGCCTCCACAGGCAGGCAAGATGATC